>JAKCCP010000293.1 GCA_021841985.1 Pseudomonadota bacterium
CCGATCACGCCGCCGCCGGCGAGCCGAGCCACGCCGCCGCCCGCCGCCCGCCACTCCGCGAGGGAGAGGCCGAAGCCGAGCAGCGCGAGGCTCCCCGCCAGCGCCGCGCCGAGCGCGACCACGATGGCGACCCCGAGCGTGCCCAGCAGGCCGCGCCCGGCGGCAAGCGCGGTCGCGGCGACGATGCTGCCGATCGCGCCGCCGAGGCCGGCCGGGCTCGGCCAGGCGACCGGCAGCGGGAGAGCGGCGAAGAGCCCGGCGAGAACCGGCAGCGCCGCGATCAGTGCCGCGAGCCGGAGCGGCGCCGCGCCGAGCCCGCGATGCGCCGCCAGCCGCCACGCCCAGGCGAGCAAAGCGAGCGCCGGCAACACCCCGGCGAGCCCGAGGAATTGCAGCAGCAGATCGGCGATGATCGCCCCGAGCGGCCCGGCGAGATTATGCACCCCCACCCGCGCCGCGGTGTCGAGCGAGGGATCGGCCGGAGAATAGGAGGCGAGCGCGACCAGCAGCGTGACGCCGCCCAACGCGAGCGCCAGGCCGCAGAATTCGCCGAGCCGCCGGCCGATCAGGCCCCGGAGCCGGGGCGAGGCGAAGGGGCGCTCTTCGAGGGGCGGTCCCCTGCGATCCTGCCTTCGAGCGTCGTGCCCGACGAACTCACGCCGTGAGGCGGTGGCGGCCATGGCCATGAATCCTTGAGATCATGGCGCAATCCTACATCAGAACCGATTGGAGGAAAATCGTTTTCCGAATGCGCCGTGTGGCAAGCGCGGCGCAGTCGCGCTTGCGCTGCCCTGCCCTGCCCCGATAGGGTATGGCTTGCAAGAACCTTGGCCCGAAGGCCAGAACAGGGGCGGAAGACCATGAACACGAAAGCGGCGTTACGGCGGCTCTCGGAACTCCGCTTGCGCGAGACCTTCGCGCATGAGCGGCGCTGCGGCGCGCTCGCGTTCGCGCTCTCGGAACATCTGGGCCTGCCCCCCGCCACCTGCGCCGCCTATCGCCATGCCGCCGAGCTGCACGATGTCGGCAAGCTCGTGGTGCCCGATGCCGTGCTCGACAAGCCCGGGCGGCTTTCGGCGGAAGAATACGCGCTCGTTCGGCGCCATACCGAGTATGGTCATGATATATTGACTGCCTCGGGGGAGCCGGGATTGGCCCTGGCGGCGGAAGTGGCGCTCATGCACCATGAGCGCTGGGATGGGTCGGGCTATCCGCATGGCCTCCGCGGCGAGGCGATCCCGCCGGCGGCGCGGCTGGTCGCGCTCTGCGACGTCTATGCCGCCCTGCGCGAGGAACGCACCTATAAAGCGCCGCTGTCGCATGAGGCGACCTGCCATCGGCTGCTGAACGGCACACCGGCGGGGGAGGGCCTCCATCCCGGCCAGTTCGACCCTGATCTTCTGGCCGTTCTGGCCACAGATCCCGCGTTGTTTCACGGCGCCTTCGCCCTCGCCTGAACGCGCCATCTCGCGCCCGATTGCCCTGGGAGGCTGCGGTTTTCCCTTGCGCGTTTGCTGCGTTGCACCTAAAAGCGGTGCCGGGTCACGCCCCCCCACCGGGGCGCTTCTCTTCTGCAAGGGAGAGCCAGAGATGGCACATCACGCGACGCCGCCGGCATTGCGCCCGGCCAACCCCCATTTTTCCTCCGGCCCCTGCGCCAAGCGCCCCGGCTATTCGCTGGCCGCCCTCGAAGGCGCGATCCCTGGGGGCGCGATCCCTGGGGGCGCAATACTGGGGCGGAGCCATCGCGCGAAACTGCCCAAGGCGCGGCTTTTGGAGGTCATCACCCGCTCGCGGGCACTCCTCGGCATGCCCGCGGAGTGGCGGCTCGGCATCGTGCCGGCCTCCGATACCGGCGCCGTCGAACTGGCGCTCTGGTCGCTGCTCGGCGCCCGCCCGGTCGATGTCCTGGCGTTCGAGAGTTTTTCGGAAGGTTGGGCGAACGATATCGTGAAGCAGCTCAAGCTCCGCGATGCCCGCGTGCTCAGCGCCGATTACGGGCTTCTGCCCGATCTCGGCGCGGTCGATCCCGCCCATGACGTGGTGTTCACCTGGAACGGCACCACGTCCGGCGTTCGCGTCCCCGACGCCGGCTGGATCGCCGCCGACCGTGAGGGGCTCGCGATTTGTGACGCGACCTCGGCGGCGTTCGCGATGGAACTTCCCTGGGACAAGCTCGATGTCGTCACCTGGTCGTGGCAGAAAGTGCTCGGCGGCGAAGGCGCGCATGGCATGCTGGCACTCTCGCCGCGCGCCGCGGCGCGGCTCGAGACCCATCAGCCTTCCTGGCCGCTGCCGAAGATTTTCCGCCTCACCAAAGGGGGAAAACTGAGCGAGGGCGTGTTTCAGGGCGAGACCATCAACACCCCGAGCATGCTCGCGGTCGAGGACGCGCTCGACGGGTTGCGCTGGGCGGAGCGGATCGGCGGTCTCCCCGCGTTGATCGCCCGCTCGGAGGCCAGTCTCGCCACCGTCGCCGCCTGGGTCGCGCGGAGCGAATGGGCGGAGTTTCTGGCCCGCGATCCCCGCACCCGCTCCTCGACCTCGATCTGTCTCACCATCAAGGCGCCCTGGTTCCAGGCGCTGGCGCCGGCGGGCCGGGCCGAGGCGGCGAAGAAAATCGCCGCCCTCCTCGAGGCCGAAGGTGTTGCTTTTGATATCGCAAGCTATCGCGACGCGCCGCCGGGGCTTCGCATCTGGGCCGGGGCGACGGTGGAACCGAGCGACATCGAAGCCCTTCTCCCCTGGCTCGACTGGGCCGAGGCCGAGATCAGCGCCCAGTACACGCCAGCCGCCGGGGAGTGAAAAATGCCGAAAATCCTGATCAGCGATAAGCTTTCGCCCGCCGCCGTCGATATCTTCCGCGCCCGCGGCCTCGAGGTCGATCTCCGCCCCGGCCTCACGCCGGGGGAACTCCGCGCCATCATCGCGCCCTATGACGGGCTCGCCATCCGCTCGGCGACCAAGGTCACCAAGGAATTGCTCGAGGCCGCCAGCAATCTGAAAGTCGTCGGCCGCGCCGGGATCGGCGTCGATAATGTCGATGTCAAGGCGGCGACGGCGCGCGGCGTGGTGGTGATGAACACGCCCAACGGCAACGCCATCACCACCGCCGAGCACGCGATCGCGCTGATGTTCGCGCTCGCCCGCCAGATCCCCGAGGCGACGCAATCGACCAAGGCCGGGAAGTGGGAAAAGAACCGCTTCATGGGCGTCGAGCTGTTTGCGAAAACCCTCGGCCTGATCGGCTGCGGCAATATCGGCTCGATCGTCGCCGACCGCGCCATCGGCCTCAAGATGAAGGTGATCGCCTATGATCCCTTCCTCAGCGAGGAGCGGGCGCTGACGCTCGGGGTGGAAAAAGTGACGCTCGCGGCTCTGCTCGCGCGCGCCGATGTCATCACCCTCCATACCCCGCTCACCGATGAGACCCGCGACATCCTCTCGCGCGCCGCACTCGCCAAGACCAGGCGCGGCGTTCGCATCATCAACTGCGCGCGCGGCGGGCTGATCGACGAGGAAGCGCTTTACGACGCGCTCCGCGCCGGGCATGTCGCGGGTGCCGCGCTCGACGTCTTCGCCGCCGAGCCGGCGACCGCAAACCCGCTGTTCGCGCTGGAGAACGTCGTCTGCACGCCGCATCTCGGCGCCGCGACCTCGGAGGCGCAGGAGAATGTCGCCTTGCAGGTGGCGGAGCAGATGAGCGATTTCCTGCTCACCGGCGCCGTCACCAACGCCATCAACATGCCCTCGGTCTCGGCCGAGGACGCGCCGCGGCTCAAGCCCTATATGGAACTCTGCCGCTTGCTCGGCGCCTTCGCCGGCCAGCTCACGCGGGCGCGGGAAGGGGTCTTGCGCCGTGTCACCATCGAATACGAGGGGCAGGCGGCGAAGCTCAACCACAAGCCGCTGACCGCGGCGGCGCTGGCCGGGCTGCTTTCGCCGATGTTCGCCGGCGTCAACATGGTGAACGCGCCGCTGCTGGCGCGCGAGCGCGGGCTCGATATCGCCGAGACGGTGCTCGACCGGCCGAGCGAATACCAGACCCTGGTGCGGGTCACGGTCGAGACCGACGAGCATGAGCGGAGCGTCGCCGGCACCCTGTTCGCCGGCGCCAAGCCGCGTCTCGTCGAAATCAAGGGCATCCAGGTGGAGGCGGATTTCTCCTCCCACATGCTCTATGTGACGAACGAGGATCGGCCCGGCTTCATCGGCCGCTTCGGCGCGCTTCTCGCCGAGGCCGGGATCAACATCGCGACCTTCCATCTCGGCCGCGCCAATGCCGGGGGCGATGCGATCTGCCTGGTTTCGGTCGATGAGGCGGTGCCTGAGGCGGTTCTGGAGGCGGTGCGGCGCTTGCCGCTGGTGCGCCAGGCGGCGACACTCGATTTCTGAGCGTCGTCCCGCGTGGGAGCGGAGATTTCCTCGCCGGCGATGTCGGGATTTTGCCTGCCGGCCGATGATATGGCACGCTCTCGTCCTTTTCGATCTCCGGGATCCGCCGCATGACCGCTCCCCGCCCCCGCTTGCGCCGCTGGTATGCCGCCGCCCTCGCCGGGGCGGGTATCGCTGCTATTGGCCTTGGCGCCAGCTTGGTCCTGCGCGAGCCGCCTGCCAGCGCGGCGCCGCCGCCGGCGGCCTTCGCGGTGCCGGTGGTGACCGATGTGGCAAAAGCGGCGGACGTGCCGGAGGAGCTGGTCGGGATCGGCAATGTCCAGGCGCTCTACGCCGTCACCGTGCGCGCCCAGGTCACCGGCTATCTCCAGAGCGTCAACGTCGCCGAAGGGCAGATCGTCAAGAAGGGTGATCTGATCGCGGTCATCGACCCGCGGCCGTTTCAGGCGGCGCTCGATATGGCGCGCGCGCAGAAGGCCCGCGACGAGGCCAATCTCGTCGCCGCCGAGCGCGATTTCGAGCGCTACAAGGTGCTCGCCAAGCACGAATTCCAGTCCTGGCAGAACGTCGATGACCAGCAGGGCACGGTGGGCGCGCTGCGCGCCTCGATCCAGGCCGATGAGGCGGCGATCGAGCAGGCGGCGCTCAATTTTTCCTTCGCCCACATCACCTCGCCGGTCGCTGGCCGCGTCGGCTTGCGCCAGATCGATCCCGGCAATCTGATCACCGCGAACCAGGCCGGCGGGCTGATCAGCGTGACCGAGGTGCAGCCGATCACCGCCGTTTTCACCTTGCCCGAGGATGATCTGCCGCAGGTGATGGATGCGCTCGCGCGCGCGGCGGCGAAGGGGGGCGCGGTCGCGGTGCGCGCCTACACGTCCGACAACCGCACCCTCCTATCCGAGGGCGTTCTGCTCACCCCCGACAACCAGATCGACACCACCACCGGAACCATCAGGCTCAAGGCCCAGTTCGCCAATGCCGACAATCATCTCTGGCCCGGCCAATATATCGAGGCGCGGGTCGAAATCGGGATTCTCGCGCACGCGGTGACGGTGCCGGAGGCGGCCGTCGAGCGCGGCGCGAACGGCCTGTTCGTCTTCGTCGTCAAGCCCGATCAGACCGTCGCGCTGCGCCCGGTCGCGGAGACGCTGGAGCGGGACGGCGTCGCCGCCATCGCCAAGGGGCTCGTGGTGGGCGAGGTGGTGGTGGTGAACGGGCAGTCGCGGCTCGCCGAGGGCATGCCTGTCGCGGGGCGCGCGGCGAGTGCCGAGGGCGCCGCCGGACGGGATGGCGGCTGACGGGATGAGCCTCTCGACGCCCTTCATCCGCCGCCCGATCGGCACCTCGCTGTTGATGGCGGCCTTGCTTCTGGTCGGCAAGATCGGAAATCCGTTCCTGCCGGTCGCGCCGCTCCCCAATATCGATTTCCCGACCATCGCCGTCACCGCCCAATTCCCCGGCGCCAGCCCCGAGACCATGGCGGCAACCGTCGCAACGCCGCTCGAGCAGCAATTCGCGACCATCCCCGGGGTCAGCCAGATGACCTCGATCAGCGTGCTCGGCTATACCCAGATCATTCTGCAATTCGATCTCAACCGGAACATCGACGGTGCCGCCGGTGACGTGCAGGCGGCGATCAATGCCGCCTCCGGCCAATTGCCCAAAAATCTGCCGAGCCCGCCCTCCTACTACAAGGTCAATCCCTCGGATTCGCCGATCCTCCTGCTCGCGATGCAATCCGACACCCTGCCGATCACGGTGGTCGATGACTACGCCGAGAACGTGGTCTCGCAGCAGCTCTCGCAGATTTCCGGCGTCGCCCAGGTGCTGGTCGCCGGCCAGCAGAAACCGGCGGTGCGGGTGCGCATCGATCCCGCCAAGCTCGCCGCGATGGGCATGACGCTCGAGGACGTGCGCTCGGCGCTGACCCAAACCACGGTTGACAACCCCAAAGGCAGCATCGACGGGCCGAAGCGCTCCTTCACCCTCTATGACAACGACCAGCTCACCAAGGCCGCCGAATATCAGAAGGTCATCGTCACCTATCGCAACGGCGCGCCGGTCCGGGTGCGCGATATCGGCTCGGCGATCGACGGCGCGCAGAACCGCGAATTGGCGGCCTGGCAGAACGGCAAGCGCGGCATCCTGCTGGTGATTTTCAAGCAGCCCGGCGCCAATGTCATCGACACCGTCGAGCGGGTGAAGGCGAAGCTGCCGCAACTGGAGGCGGCCTATCCGCCTTCGATCCATCTCTACACCCTCGTCGATCGCACCCAGACCATCCGCGCCTCGGTCGATGACGTGGAATTCACCCTGATGCTCGCCGTGGCCTTGGTGGTGCTGGTGGTATTTCTGTTTCTCCGCACTTTTTGGGCGACGATCATCCCGAGTGTGGCGATTCCGCTCGCCCTGATCTGCACCTTCGCCGGCATGTATGCGCTTGGCTACAGTCTCGACAATCTTTCGCTGATGGCGATGACCATCGCCGTCGGCTTCGTCGTCGACGACGCCATCGTCATGCTGGAGAACGTGTTCCGCCATATCGAGGACGGCATGCGCCCGATGGAGGCGGCGCTGATCGGCGCGGGCGAGATCGGTTTCACCATCGTCTCGATCAGCCTCTCGCTGGTCGCCGTTTTCATCCCGCTTTTGTTCATGGGCGGGATCATCGGCCGTTTGTTCCGCGAATTCGCCGTCACCCTGTCATTGGCGGTGCTGATCTCGGGCGTCGTGTCTCTCACGCTGACGCCGATGATGTGCTCGCGTTTTCTGCGCCACCAAACCCGGCACGGCGTCTTCTATAATTTCATCGAGCGTGTTTTCGACGGCATGGTGGCGTTTTACGAACGCACGCTCGCCATCGCGCTTCGCTTCCGGTTTTTCACCCTGCTCACCTTCCTCGCCACCGTCGCCGTCACCGTCTATCTTTATATCGTGATCCCGAAAGGGTTTTTCCCGCAGCAGGATACCGGCCTCATCATCGGCATGGCGGATGCGGCGCAGGATGTTTCCTTCGACGAGATGTATCAGCGTCAGCAGGCGATCAACGGGGTCGTGCTGCATGACCCCAACGTCCAATCCTTCACCGCTTATGTCGGGGCCGGGGCGGGGGGGCAGACCGGCAATTCCAGCCGCGCCTATATCAACCTGAAACCCTGGGGCGAGCGCAAGCTCACGGCGCAGCAGGTGATCGAGGAGCTGCGCCCCAAGCTCGCCGCGGTGCCCGGCGTGCGGCTCTATCTTCAGGCGGCGCAGGATATCCGCATCGGCGGGCGGCTTTCGCGCACCATGTATGAATACACGCTCCAGGATCCCGATCTCGGCGAGCTTTACGCTTGGGCGCCGCGGGTGCTGGATCGTCTGAAAAAAATTCCACAATTGCGTGACGTCGCGACCGATCAGCAAATGGCCGGCACCACCGCGACCCTGGTCATCGACCGCGACAAGGCGGCGATGTACGGCATCGAGCCGCAGCAGATCGACGATATTCTCTATGACGCCTTCGGCCAGCGCGAGGTGACGCAGTATTTCACTCAGCTCAATTACTACTACGTCATTCTCGAAGTGCCGCCGAGGCTCGAGGGCAGGCCAGAAACCCTCAACCTGCTCTATGCCAAGGGCGGCAATGGCCGGGTGGTGCCGCTCTCGACCTTCGTCCACTTCGATACCATGAAGGTGGCGCCGCTTTCGGTCAGCCACCAGAGCCTGTTTCCCTCGGTGACGATCTCGTTCAACCTCGCCCCTGGCGCGGCGCTCGGCGATGCCGTCAAGGCGATCGCCGGCGCCGAGGCCGAACTCGGCGTGCCGGCGACCGTGCAAGGCAGTTTCCAGGGCACCGCGCAGGCGTTTCAATCCTCGCTCTCGAGCCAGCCTTATCTCATCGCCGCCGCGCTGATCGCGGTCTATATCATTCTCGGCGTGCTCTATGAGAGCTATATCCTGCCGCTGACTATCCTCTCGACACTGCCCTCGGCCGGGGTCGGCGCGCTGGTGGCGCTGATGCTGACGCATAACGATCTCTCGGTGATCGCCATCATCGGCATCATCCTCCTGATCGGCATCGTCAAGAAAAACGGCATCATGATGGTCGATTTCGCGATCCACGCCGAGCGCGAGGGCGGGCTCTCGCCGCTGGAGGCGATCCGGCAGGCATGTCTGTTGCGGTTTCGCCCGATCCTGATGACGACGATGGCGGCGTTGCTCGGCGGTCTGCCGCTGATGCTGGAAAACGGCGCCGGCGCCGAACTCCGCCGCCCGCTCGGCATCACCATGGTCGGCGGGCTGCTGCTGAGCCAGGTTCTGACCCTCTATACGACGCCGGTGATCTATCTCTATCTCGATCGCCTGCAACACTGGCTCGCCCCCGGGCGGCGGCGCAAGCCCTCGCGCCTCGCGGAAAAGCTCGGTTCCTCGGCGGATTGAGCCCGAGCGCGAGCCGCCTTTGCCGGCCGGGAGGGGCGTCTAAAAAATTCACTCTTACTTAATTAATGCTTGACAGCCCGGCGTTTGGCACG
>JAKCCP010000161.1:0-6961 GCA_021841985.1 Pseudomonadota bacterium
CGCGACCGCATCATCCACAGCTCCGCCTTTCGCAAGCTGCAATACAAGACCCAGGTCTTCGTCAATCACGAGGGCGATTTCTACCGCACCCGCCTGACCCACTCGATCGAGGTCGCCCAGATCGCCCGCTCCTGCGCCCGCGCCCTCGCCCTCAACGAGGATCTGACCGAGGCGCTGGCGCTCGCCCATGATCTCGGCCACCCGCCCTTCGGCCATGCCGGCGAGGAAGCCCTGGCGCAGGCCGCGCGGCCGTTCGGCGGCTTTGACCACAATGCCCAGTCCCTGCGTGTGGTGACCTTGCTCGAAAGCCGCTACGCCGCGTTCGACGGCCTCAACCTCACCTGGGAGACGCTGGAGGGGCTCGCCAAGCATAACGGGCCGCTCCTCCATCCGCCGGCCTATGTCGCCGAATATGACGCGAGCCACCCCCTCGATCTCGAAAACTTCGCCTCGGCCGAGGCGCAACTCGCCTCGCTCGCCGACGATATCGCCTATCATGGCCATGATCTCGATGACGGTCTGCGCGCCGGGCTGTTCGATTTCGGCGATATCGCGCCATTGCCGATCGTCGGCGCGGCGCTCGCGGAGGCGCGGCGGGCGAGCCTCGACATGCCGCCGGTGCGGCTCCGCCACGAGACCATCAGGCGGGTGATCAACGCCCTGATTTCCGACCTGCTCGCCGAATCGCGCCGCCGCCTCGCCGCCCTCGCGCCCGATTCGGCGGCGGCGATCCGGGCGGCGAAAACCCCGGTGATCGCCTTCAGCGCCGATATCGCCGCCGCCAACCGCGCCATTCGCGAATTTCTCTTTGCCCATATGTATCGCCATTGGCGGGTCAACCGCATGACCAGCAAGGCGCGCCGGCTGACCGAGGAGCTTTTCCGCCTGTTCCATGCCGATCCCGGGCTTCTGCCCGATGAATGGCGGGCGCGGGCGGGGGAGGGGGGATCGGCGCGGGCGGCGATGATCGTCGCCGACTACATCGCCGGCATGACCGACCGTTTCGCCATGGACGAGCACCGCCGGCTGACCGATATTGCGATCTCCGGCTGAGGTGCGCGCGTGCCGGCCGTTTTCCTGGAACCAAAATCATGAACAGCGATCTTTTCGCGCTGATCCGGGGCCGGGTCGGCGCCGCCCTCGCGGCCAGCGCCGCGGCCGTGCCGGAGGATGTCCTGGCCCGCATCGAGGTGAGCCCGCCGCGCGAGGCAGCCCATGGCGACATGGCGAGCAATGCCGCGATGGTGGCGGCGAAGGCGGTCGGGCAGCCGCCGCGGGTGCTCGCCGAAACGCTCGCGCGCCATCTCGCGACCGCCCCCGAGATCGCCGCCGCCGAGGTCGCGGGGCCGGGATTCCTCAATATCCGCCTCCATCCCGCCGCCCTCCACGCGGTCATTCCGGCGATCCTCGCCGCCGGCGAGGCGTACGGCGACGCGACGATCGGCGCCGGCGAGCGGGTCAATGTCGAATATGTCTCCGCCAACCCGACCGGGCCGATGCATATCGGCCATTGCCGGGGCGCCGTGGTCGGCGATGCTTTGGCCAATCTGCTGGCCAAGACCGGGTTCGCCGTCACCCGCGAATACTATGTCAACGATTCCGGGGCGCAGGTCACGGCGCTCGCCTGGGCGGCCTATTGGCGCTATCTGCGGGCGATCGGGAGCGACATCGCGGCCGAGGATTTCGCCGCCCGGGCGCCGTCCGGGCTGCAATACCGGGGCGAGTATCTGATCCCGGTCGGCGCCGCACTCGCGGAGAAATTCGGCCGCAGCCTTGCCGCCGAGGATGGCGGCGTCGCGCCTCCGGAAATGTGGTTCGAACGGGTGCGGGATTGCGCGATCGCCGCGATGATGGCGGCGATCCGCGAGGATCTCGACCTCCTTGGGGTGCGCCCGGATGTGTTCGCCTCCGAGCGCGAACTCGTCGCAAGCGGCGCGGTCGAGGCGGTGATCGCCCGGCTCGCGCAAGCGGGGCTGATCTATGAGGGGGTGCTGGCGCCGCCCAAGGGCAAGCTCCCCGAGGATTGGGAGCCGCGCGAGCAGACCCTGTTCCGCGCGACGCAATTCGGCGACGACGTCGACCGGCCGTTGCGCAAATCGGATGGCTCGGCGACCTATTTCGCCAACGACATCGCCTATCACGCCGACAAGATCGGGCGTGGCTTCACGACCCTGATCGATGTCTGGGGCGCCGATCATGGCGGCTATGTCGCGCGCATGCAGGCGGCGATCAGGGCGCTCGCCGGAGACCGGGCGAGGTTCGATGTCCTGCTCTGCCAGATCGTCCATGTGCTGAAGGGCGGCCAGCCGGTGCGGATGTCCAAGCGCGCCGGCACCTTCGTCACGCTCCGCGACCTGATCGAGGAGGTCGGGCGCGATGTCGTGCGCTTCATCATGCTGACCCGCAAGAGCGACGCACAGATGGAATTCGATCTCGACCAGGCGGTGGCGGAGACGCGCGAGAATCCGGTATTTTACGTCCAATACGCCCATGCCCGCTGCCGCTCGGTGCTGCGCCACGCCGCCGAGCAGGGCTTCCCCACCACCCCCGAGGCGCTGGCCGGCGTCGCCCTCGACAGTCTCGCCGATGCCGCCGAACTCGCGCTGATCCGCCGCCTCGCCGGCTGGCCGCGCCTCGTCGAAGGCGCCGCGCGGGCCTTCGAGCCACATCGGATCGCTTTTTTTCTCTATGATTTAGCTGGTGATTTTCATATATTGTGGAACCGCGGGCGAGAGGCTGCGACGCTCCGCTTCATCCAGCCGGAGCGGCCGGCGGAAACCGGGGCGCGGCTCGCTTTGGTGGCGGCGACGGCGATGGTGATCCGTTCCGGTCTCGCCGTCATGGGGGTCGCGCCGGTCGAGGAAATGCGTTGAAGGGGGCATGCGCCGGTGCCGCAAGATTTTCATCCCGAACTGGAGATTCCGGCCAATCGGCTACGCTCGTCCCGGCACGGGATCGACCCCGCGACGCGGCGCCTGCTCGCGCTCGCCGGCGGTCTCGGCGCGGCGCTGGCGCTGATCATCGCGGTGTGGTCGCTGGGGGGGCATCGCCACGGGCCGGCGCCGCTGATCAGCGCCGATCCCGGCCCGCTCAAGGTCAAGCCGGTCAATCCCGGCGGTTTGCAGGTGGCCGGCGCGGACGAGGCGGTGCTCGGCCTCCCCGGGGGGCAATCGGGGGCGCAAGCCGCGCCCGGTGCCTCGGCATCGGCGAGCGGGGCGGGAGCGGGTCCGGCCGAAACTCTCTCGCCGCCGCCGGAAGCGCCGGCGCCTGGCGAACTCCGCCGTCTCCAGCCGGCGCGAGCGGCACCGTCGCCACCCGCCCCCCCCGCGCCGGCGGTTGCCGCGCCGCATCCGGCGGCCGTGGCCAGCCTGGCGAAGCCCCCCCCACCGCCCGTCGCGCCCCCGTCCGGCCACGGCATCGAGGTTCAGCTCGCCGCGCTGCCGAGCGAGGCGGCGGCGCGGGAGGAATGGGCGCGGCTGGAAAAGCGTTTTCCCGCCCAATTCGCCCACCGCAAGAGGCTGATCAGCCGCATCGTCAGCCATGACGGGCATGTGTTCTGGCGGGTGCGCGCCGGCGGGTTCGGCGATACCGCGCAGGCCCGGGCGTTTTGCGCGGCGCTCCGCGGCAAGGGCGCGGCCTGCGCCGTCGCCGATTTCTGAGCCGCCGCGCGTGTCCCTCAATCGCGGCCGGAGCGCATGAAAGCCGCCATCATCGGCCTTGCCGGGCCGGAACTCGGCGCCGAGGAGGCGGAGATGCTGCGCCGCGCGCCGCCGGCCGGGGTGATCCTGTTTGCCCGCAACGTCACGACGCCGGCGGCCCTCCACCGCTTGGTCGCCGATCTCCGCGCGATATTGCCCGGCGCGGCGGTGCTGATGATCGATCAGGAGGGCGGGCGCGTCGCCCGGCTGCGGCCGCCGTTCTGGCGCGCGCACCCGCCGGCGGCGGCGCTCGGGCGGGTGTTCGCGCGCGACCCGGCGGCCGGGCGGCGCGCGGCCTTTCTCCAGGGCGCGCTGATCGGCGCCGAATGCGCGGCGCTCGGCCTCGACGTCGTCACCGCGCCGGTGCTCGATCTCGCTGTCCCGGGGGCGCATGCGGTGATCGGCGATCGTGCCTTCGGCGCCGATCCCGGCATGGTCGCCGAACTCGGCGCGGCGCTGGCGGCGGGGCTCCTCGCCGCCGGCGTGCAGCCGGTGATGAAGCACATTCCCGGCCATGGCCGCGCCACTTCTGACAGCCATCTCACCCTGCCGGTGGTGGCCGCGGCCGATCTCGGCGCCGATTTCGCGCCGTTCGCCGCCAATGCCGGGCTGCACGGCGGGCTCCCTTGGGCGATGACCGCGCATATCCTCTATCCCGCGCTCGACCCCGACCGGCCGGCGACCCTCTCGCCGACGATCATCGGGGACGTGATCCGCGGGGCGCCGATCGGGTTTGCCGGCGTGCTGGTGTCCGACGATCTCGCCATGCGGGCGCTTGCCGGCCGGCCTGGAGACCTCGCGATCGCGGCGCTGGCCGCCGGCTGCGATCTCGCGCTCCATTGCACCGGCGTCTTCGCCGAAACCGCGTCCCTCCTCGCCGTCTGCCCCGAGATTGCGCCGCAAGCCGCCGAGCGTCTGGCGCAAGCCCGCGCGCTCGCCGCATCGCGCCGCGATCCTCGTCTCGTCGCCGATCTCGATGATCTGGCGGCGGAGCGGGGGGATTTGCTCGGATGACGGGGCGCGCATGACCGGGCTGATCCTGCAACTCGCGCTCGCGGTCGTGCCGGTGGTGCTGGCGATCACGCTCCATGAGGCGGCGCACGGCTATGCCGCGCTCGCCATGGGCGACGATACGGCGCGCGCGGCCGGGCGGCTTTCGCTCAACCCGCTCCGCCATATCGACCGGGTTGGGACTGTCCTGCTGCCTGGGCTCCTGCTGATCGGGCAGTGGCTGACGCTGGGGCGGGTGGTGTTTTTGTTCGGCTGGGCGAAGCCGGTGCCGGTCGCGGCGTGGAAATTCCGCAGCCCGCGGCGGGGCATGATGGTGGTCGCGGCGGCCGGGCCGGGGATGAATTTCCTGCTCGCCTGGCTCGCCGCGCTGGCGCTGCACTTGCTTCCTTATCTCCCGGCGCGCGGGGCCGAGATCGGCGGCGTGTTCATCTATTATTTCGTGCTCACCAATCTCGTCCTCGGGCTCTTCAACCTGCTGCCGATCCCGCCGCTCGATGGCGGGCGCATCATGGTCGGCCTGCTGCCGCTCCGCCTCGCGCGGCGCTGGGCGCTGCTGGAGCGGGCGGGCATCGTCATCGTGCTGCTGGTGGTGTTCATTTTGCCGCAGGTTCTTGCCGGGCTCGGCTGGCATGTCGATCCGGTGGGGGCGGCGCTCGATCATCTCGTGCCGCGGGCGATCGGTGTCGTCTTGTGGCTGGCGGGCATGCCGGGTCATGGCTGAGGCGCCGCCCGAACCGCTGATCGAGACGCTGGTTTTGCGCCTGGAGGGGTTCGAGGGGCCGCTCGATCTGTTGCTGGAACTCGCGCGCGGGCAGAAGCTCGATCTCGCGCGGATTTCCATCCTCGCCTTGGTCGAGCAATATCTCGCGGTGATCGAGGGGGCGCGGCGGGTGCGGCTCGAACTCGCCGCCGACTGGCTGGTGATGGCGGCGTGGCTCGCCTGGCTGAAATCGCGCCTGCTGCTCCCGGCGGGGACGGAGGAGGCCGAGGCCGGCGAGGAAGCGGCCGAGACGCTCGCCGCTCGCCTCGCCGAATTGCAGGCGATGCGCGCCGCCAGCGCCTGGCTCGGCGCGCGCCCGCAGCTTGGCCAGGAGGTGTTCGCCCGCGCCGCGCCCGAGGATTTCTCCGAGATCGATCGCTCGCGCCTGCTCTTGGAGGTGCCGGCGCTGCTCCGCGCCTATCTCGCCGCACTCCGCCGCCGCGGCGGCCAGCGGCGCTATCGCCCGAAGCCGATGACGCTGTGGAGCGTCCAGGATGCCCTCCGGCGGCTCGGCGCGATGCTCGGGAGTTTCCCGGACTGGACCGACCTCTTGCGGTTTCTGCCCGAGAGCGAGGGGAGCGGCCTCGCGCGGCGCGCGGCCTTGTCGGCGACGCTACTCGCGGGGCTGGAGATGGCCCGCGGCGGCGCCATCGATCTCCGCCAGGAGGCGCCGTTCGGGCCGATTCTGCTGCGCCCGGCGGTTACGGGTGAGGAGGAAGCGTGAGCGAGGAAAATCCCGAAACGTCCGAGCCGGTTTCCGAGGCGGCGCTCCGGCTCGCCGAGGCCCTGGTATTCGCCTCGGCCGAGCCGGTTTCGCTCCGCGCGCTCGGCCAGATCCTGCCCGAGGATTGTGATGTCGAGGCGGTGGTCGCGGCGCTGGCGGCGCGCTATGCCGGGCGTGGGGTGGAGCTGGTCCATGTCGCCGGCGGGGTGCGGTTCCAAACCGCGCCCGATCTCGCGCCGCAGCTTCGCCGGGTGATCGAGGTGCCGCGCCGGCTGCCGCGTGTCGCCATGGAGACGCTGGCGATCATCGCCTATCACCAGCCGGTGACGCGCCCCGAGATCGAGGAGATTCGCGGCGCCAGCCTCTCGCAGGCGACCATGGACGCGCTGTTGGAAGCCGGCCTGATCGCCCCGCGCGGCCATAAGGAGGCGCCGGGGCGGCCGGCGCTCTGGGGCACGACGGCGGCGTTTCTCGCGCAATTCGGGCTCAAGGATCTCGGCGATCTGCCGCGCCGCGCCGATCTCCTGGTCGAGGCGCCGGCGCCGGACGGCGCCTAGCCGCGCGGTTTGCGCGGGAAGGCTTTCCTGCTAGAGGAAGCCTGAATTCTTCAGGGTTATCGGGGCAAGGAAAGAGGAAGAGGCTTGTTCTTTTTTGAAAAAAAGAACCAAAAAACTTTTCCCCGTTGGGCAGTGCCTGCGGCACCGCCCGCTCCGAGAAAACAGGAAGAAAGTCTTTTTGCTTCTTTTTCGGAAGTCAAAAGAAGAGCTT
>JAKCCP010000161.1:6971-8895 GCA_021841985.1 Pseudomonadota bacterium
AAGAACCAAAAAACTTTTCCCCGTTGGGCAGTGCCTGCGGCACTGCCGCTCCGAGAAATCGGGATAAAAGTCTTTTTGCTTCTTTTTCTTCAGAAAAAGAAGGGTCATTTGCCTGGTCTGCTTGATGTCCTGCGGGCGAGCGCGGAGCCGAGATGTTCGATTTTGCCTGGTCCGAAATAGCCTTGGTGGGCGTGGTGGCGCTGATCGCCATCGGCCCGAAGGACATGCCTGGGGCGATGCGCGCCGTCGCCGGCATGGTCAAGAAGGCACGGCGCATGGCGGCCGAGTTCCAGGGCCATGTCGATGAGATGATGCGCGACGCCGATCTCGGCGAGTTTCGCCAGCAGATCAATGAAATCCGCAATTTCGACGTGCGCGGCGCGTTCACCGGCGCGGTCGATCCCGATGGCTCGCTGGCACGGAGCCTCAACGAGAATCCCTTCGAGGCAACCCCGGTCGCCGCCCATCCGGAGACGGTGATCGAGCGCCCCGACGAGGTTGCGCCCCTGCCGCCCGAGGAAACCGCGCCATCGCCGATGCCGCATGCCGAGGCGCCGGCCTTCATCCCGCCGGAAATCGCCGCAGCGCCAGCGCCGCCGGCCTTCATCCCGCCCGGCACCAAACGCGCCCGCGTGCTCGGATAACGCCCCAACCTCTTGCCGGAACGACAGAATTGCCCCCGCCCGAACAGGAAGACCCGATCCACGACAAGCCGATGCCGCTGCTCGAACACCTGATCGAGCTGCGGCGGCGGCTGTTATTCTCGCTGATCGCGTTTCTCGTCGCGTTCGGCGTCTGTTACTATTTCTCCCGGGATATCTATTCCTTCCTGGCGCGGCCGCTGGCGAATATTCTGATGCACCAGACCGGGCAGGATCGGCGGCTGATTTTCACCGCCCTCTACGAGGCGTTTTTTACTTACGTCAAAGTGGCGTTTTTCGGCGCCGCCTTCATCTCCTTCCCGGTGGTCGCGATCCAGATCTGGCTGTTCGTCGCGCCGGGGCTCTATCGCAGCGAAAAACGCGCGCTGGCGCCGTTTCTGGTGGCAACGCCGGTCCTGTTCGTGGCCGGCGCGGCGCTCGCCTATTACCTGATTTTCCCGACAGCCTGGCGGTTTTTCCTGAGTTTCGAGACCCCCAACGGCGCCGGCGGCCTGCCGATCCAACTGGAAGCCAAGGTGAGCGAGTATCTGAGTCTGGTGATGAAGCTCATCCTCGCCTTCGGCATCGCCTTTCAATTGCCGGTGGCGCTGACGCTGCTCGCGAAAGTCGGCATCGTCAGTTCCAAGGCGCTGGCCGCCAAGCGCCGCTATGCCTATGTCGGCATGTTCATCATCGCCGCCATCCTGACGCCGCCCGATATCTTCACCCAGACCGGGCTCGCGGTGCCGCTCATCCTGCTTTACGAAATCTCGATCATCGCCGCGCGCATGGTCGAGCCCAAACCGGCCGAGGGTTGACATGCACGATATCCGCGCCATTCGCGATGATCCCAAGGGATTCGACGACGCGATGCGACGGCGGGGGCTTGCGCCGATGGCAGGACAACTGATGCAGGACGATAACCAGCGTCGCGCCGCTCTGACCTCGGCACAGGATCTGCAAACCGAGGTGAACGCGCTTTCGCGCGAGATCGGCGAGAAGAAGCGCCGCGGCGAAGATACGTCGAGGCTGCAAACCGAGGTTACCCTCAAGAAGAAGACCATCGGCTTTCGGTCGGAGGAAGCGGCGCAACTCGAGAGCAAGGTGCGGGGAGGATTGGCGGGGCTGCCCAACAGCCTCGACGCGGACGTCCCCGACGGCGCCGATGAACGCGATAATGTCGTGCAGAAGGAGGTCGGCGCGCGGCGTGATTTCGGCTTTGCGCCACGTCAGCATTTCGAACTCGGCGAGGCGCTCGGCCTCATGGATTTTTCCCTCGCCGC
>JAKCCP010000319.1 GCA_021841985.1 Pseudomonadota bacterium
ACATCCGCCCCGAGAGTCGCGCCGAATGCGCCGGCAACAGACGCAACAGAGACAGGCCCGTCACTGTTTTCCCGCAGCCGCTTTCGCCGACAATGCCGACCCGCTCACCGGCGGCGATGGTCGCGACCGGCGGCTCCGGGTTATGGTGTCCGACATACCGGCGGCGGTGAGGAAATCCGTGTAGTCGCGGGCACAGGCGATACCCCCGCCGGCGCCATGGGAAATGCTCTTCCAGGGTGACGATGCGCAATGCGGATCCCTTTCTTCTCGTCCCTGGCTCTTCGCCTCGGGCGCGTGTCGGCCCTACCGGCCGGCGGCCACCGCGACCTTCTCGGCCAGGGCGCCCGGCGCCTCGGCGAGGTGATCGAAACGCCGACGATAGCTGCCAAGCCCCTGGGTCTGCGAGCGCAGATCGATGATCAGCCCGTGCAGCTCGGCCGCCGGCATCAGCGCCTCGACCTCGTCCCAGCCCGGCCAGCCGGGCTTTTCGGCGTACCCCAGAATCCGCCCCCGCCGCGCCGACAGCAGGCGCTGCGCGCTCGACGTGAAATCGTTCGGCAGAATGAGCGTGACCTGGTCGACGGGCTCGAGCAGCACCGGATCGGCCTCGGCGAGCGCCTCCTGGATCGCCATCCTGGTCGCGGTCTTGAACGCCATGTCGGAGCTATCGACGCTGTGGAATCCGCCATCGACCAGCGTCACCGCGACATCGACCACCGGGTAGCCGAACACGCCCTTCTGCAACGTCGCCTCCGCCGCCTCGGCGACCGCGGGGATGAATTGCCGCGGCACCGCGCCGCCGACGATCTTGTCGATGAACAAAAACCCCTCGCCACGCCCGCGCGGCGCGATCTCCAGCGTCACATCGGCGAACTGGCCGTGGCCGCCGGTCTGGCGCTTGAAGCGGGCATGGCGGCGGGCCGGGCGGCGGATGGTCTCCTTGAACGCGACCATCGGCCGATGCGAGGCAAGCCGCAGATGATACGCCTTGGCCAGACGCTCCAGCACCGCGTTGAGATGGATTTCGCCTTGCCCCTGCAACACCGTCTCCCCGGTTTCGGGGTTTTGCACGACGGTCAGGGCCGGATCCTCCTCGGCGATTTTCTGCAAGGCGCCGGAGAGTTTCACGTCATCCTTGCGGTCTTCGGTCGCGATCGCCAGCGTATGCACCGAAGGCGGCGGCGCCGGCCAGGGGAGTGCCTCGGCGCCGTCATCGGCGCTGAGCACGCTTCCCGTCGCCGCCGCCTCCAGCCGGCCGAGCGCGACCAGCGCGCCCGGCCCGGCCTCGACGATTTTCTGCATCTCATCGCCGATGAAGCGCTGAATGCCGCCGATGCGCGCGCCGGCGAGGGTCATGCCGTCGCGGATCCGGCCCCGCCAGACACGCGCGAGCGAAAGCTTGCCGGCATGTCCGGCATGGACGGTCTTGAACACCTGCGCCAAGGCGTCACCCTCGGGGGCGACGCCGCGCCGGCGCGCGGTTTCGGCGGCCGAAGGGGCGTCATGGCGGAGCGCTTTCCACAGCCGCCGCACCCCCTGGCGGCGCTCGGCGGCGCCGAACAGCACCTCGGCGATGGCGCCGGCGCGCTGGTCGCGGCGCAATTGCTCGAACACCTCCTCCGGCGTCGGCACGATATCCTCGAGCAGCTTTTCGAGCAGCGCGTCGTCGTGATCGGCGAGCGTCTCAAGGAGACCCGCCCGCGCCTCCTGCTCGCGCGAGACGATCTCGGAGGGCATCGCGATCAGCTCCGAGGGCGCGCCCTCGCGATAGCGCCAGGCGCGCTCGCTCGCGACATCGACATAGCCGGTGATCTGCTCGCCGACCCGGATCGGCACCTCGCGCAGCACCAGCGGCCGCCGGCTCAAGCCCTGTAGCGCCGCCAAGGTGTCGCGCACCCGGCCGGTGAAACCGTCGATCCGGTTGATGAACACCAGATACGGCGTCCCGGCCTCGGCGAGGGCGCGGAAATAGGGCGCGGAGGCGAGCGCCCGGGCGGGATCGGGATCGGCGACCAGCACCGCGAAATCGGCCACCGCCAGCGCCGCCTCGGTTTCGTGGAAAAATTCGATGGAGCCGGGGCAATCGAGCAGCGACCAGTTTTCGCCGAGATAGGTCGCGCCGCCAAGCTGCAACCCCGCTCCTCGCGCCCCCCGCGTCCGTCGCGGCGGCGCCCCGGCGAGATCCAGCAACGCCTCGAACAGCGCCGTCTTGCCCACCCCGAACGGGCCGATCAGCGCAAATGAGCGGGAAATAGCGTCGTCGGACATCTCTCACCCCCTCGAAAAAGCGTTCTTGAAAAAATCTTTCCGTGATCCTCCGCCTTTTTCCGCCTCCTCTGCAAGCCTTTCTCGCGCCCTTGCCTCCGCGGTCGCCCGCCGCCATTCTCGCCGCCGGATCCGCGCCCCAGATTCGTATCCAAGGAGACATCATGCGCCGCTACAAAATCGCCGCCATCCCGGCCGATGGCATCGGCCCGGAAGTGATCCATGCCGGGCTCGAGGTTCTGGCAGCCCTCGCCGCGCGCCACGGCGACTTCGCGCTCGACGTCGAGACGCTCGATTGGGGCTCGGCGCGCTATCGCAAGCTCGGCGCCTTGATGCCGGAAGACGGGCTCGCGCATCTCCGCGGGATGGATGCGATCTATTTCGGCGCCGTCGGCGCGCCGGACGTGCCGGACCACATCACCCTCTGGGGCCTCCGGCTGCCGATCTGCCAGGGCTTCGACCAATACGCCAATGTCCGCCCGACCCGCATCCTGCCCGGCGTGAAAAGCCCGCTCGCCGGGGTTGGCCCGGGCGATCTCGACTGGGTGATCGTGCGCGAGAATTCCGAGGGCGAATACGCCGGCAATGGCGGGCGGACGCATCGCGGCCTCCCCGAGGAGGTCGGGACCGAGGTCGCGATCTTCACCCGCGTCGGCGTCACGCGGATCATGCGCTTTGCCTTCCGCCTCGCCGCCGCGCGCCCGCGCCGGCACCTCACGGTGGTGACGAAATCCAACGCCCAGCGCTTCGGCATGGTGATGTGGGACGAAATCGCCGCCGAGATCGCCGCCGAGTTCCCGACCGTCACCTGGGACAAGGAGCTGGTCGATGCGATGACCACGCGCATGGTGCGCCGCCCGGCCTCGATCGATACCGTGGTCGCGACCAACCTCCACGCCGATATCCTCTCCGATCTCGCCGCCGCCCTCGCCGGCTCGCTCGGCATCGCGCCGACCGGCAATATCGACCCCGAGCGGCGCTTCCCCTCGATGTTCGAGCCGATCCACGGCTCCGCCTTCGACATCACGGGGAAGGGCATCGCCAATCCGGTCGGCAGTTTCTGGAGCGCCGCGATGATGCTCGACCATCTTGGCGAAAACGGTGCCGCGCAAGCCCTGATGACAGCGGTGGAGCAGGTTTGCGCCGCCGGAATCGTCACCCCCGATCTCGGCGGCAAGGCGACGACGAAGGAAGTCACGCAAGCGGTGTGCGCGGCGATCGCCGGGGCGAACGTAGCGGGGTAAAAGGAAGAATCGTTCTTTTTTACGAAAAAAGAACCAAAAAACTTTTATCCGTTGGAGCGGTGCCCGAGGCACCGCTCCGCGCGGAAGCCAAGATCGTTATTTCTGGGCGAACGCCTTGTCCCAGACAGCGTGGGTGGTCGCGCCCTCGGGGTGCTTGGAGATCACCGGGTCGGATTTGCCGGCGAGCAGTTCATCGACCGTGCGCTCATAGGATGCCGTCTCCAGATAGCCGAGGCCGTGGCCGCCGCCGGGGATGAGCTTCGCGACCTCGCTCATCATCGTCGTCTGATGGCGCTCGGTCTGGGCGCCGGTCGTGTCATTGTCGAGCACGATCTGAACCGCCTCTTTCTGGTGGTCCATCGCATACTGCCAGCCCTTCATCGAACCACGCAGAAACCGCGCCAGGCGATCGACCATGTTGGGATCGGCGAGCTTCGGTTGCAGCGCGTAAAGCCCGTCCTCCAAGGTCGCGACCCCTTCGGTCTCGTATTTGAACACGACGAGCTGATCGGGCTTCATGCCGGCCTCGATCAATTGCCAGTATTCGTTATAGGTCATGGTGGAGATGCAGGCCGCCTGCTTCTGTAGCAAGGGATCGACGTTGAACCCCTGTTTCAGCACCTTGACATCGGCATTGGGGCCGGAGGTGGTGTAGTTCAGCTTCGCCATCCAGGCGAGAAACGGGTATTCATTGCCGGCGAACCACACCCCGAGCGTCTTGCCCTTGAAATCCTTCGGTGTGCGCACGCCGCTATCCTTGCGGCAGGTGAGTTCGAGGCCGGATTTCTGGAACACCTGCGCGATGTTGACCAGCGGCACGCCTTTCTCGCGCGTCGCCAGCGCCGATGGCATCCAATCGACGACGACATCGGCGCCGCCGCCGGCGATCACCTGCGAGGGGTTGATGTCCGGGCCACCGGGCTTGATGGTGACGTCGAGATTTTCGTCCTTGTAGAACCCCTTGGCCTTGGCGACGTAATAGCCGGCGAATTGCGCCTGCGTCACCCATTTGAGCTGCAAGGTGAGCGGATCGGCGGCGAGCGCCGGGCGGATCAGGCTCCCGGCGAGAAAGATGGCGGAAAGCAGCAAGGATCTCTTCATTTTGTCCCCCTTCGATGCGTTTACGATGAGCCGCGAAACGATGGATGCCAGAACGTCACGGCACGTTCGAGCAAGGCAAGCGCACCAAAACTCAGCGAGCCGGCCAAGGCCGCGACGGTGATGGTCGCCCATACCAGATCGAGATTCATCTTCGCCGCCTCGGTGGAAATGCGAAACCCCATGCCGAGGATGGGTGTTCCGAAAAACTCCGCCACCACCGCGCCGATCAGGGCCAGCGTGGAATTGAGCTTGAGTGCTGTGAAGATATGCGGGAGCGCCGCGGGCAGGCGGAGCTTGAGCAAGGTCGCGCCATAGCGCGCGGCGTAGCTTTGCATCAGATCGCGCTCGATCGCGCCCGCTTCGGCGAGGCCCGCGGTGGTATTCACCAGCATCGGGAAAAACGTCATCACCACGACGACGGCGGCCTTGGACGGCCATTCGAACCCGAACCACATCACCATGATCGGCGCGATGCCGACGATCGGCATGGCGCTGATCATGTTGCCCATCGGCAAGAATCCGCGCTTCAGGAACGGCGAGCGGTCGATGGCGAGCGCGACCAGGAATCCGGCGCCGCAGCCGAGCGCGTAGCCGGCGATGACGGCGTGGAGATAGGTCTGCGCGAAATCCTGCGTGAGCAGCGCGAGATGGGCGCCGAAGGCGCGCGCGATCGCCGATGGCGGCGGGAGAAGAACGAAGGGCACGGCAAAGCCGATGACCAGCATCTCCCAGAGCCAGAGCAAAAGGAATCCGAACAGCGCCGGGGTCGCGAGCCGCGCGAACCACCCCTCGCCGCGGGCGAACCCGACCATCGCCAGAAACAACGCGAGAACCGCGATCGCCGCCAGAGCGAGCGTCGCGCCGAGCGTCGCGCCAGGGGCCGCATCAGCGACCGCGAAGCGCGCGAGCGTCGCCCCGGCCAGCCCGAGCGCGGTCCATAAAAACGGTGCCGCCTTCATAGCCGCCCGCCCCGGCGCCGCGCCGCCAGCGTCTCGATCAGCGACACCGCGGCGAGACCCAGCATCGACATCGCCGCCGCCATGAACAGCGCCGCCCAGATCTGCACCGTCTGGCCATAATAGGAGCCGGCGAGCAGCCGCGCGCCGAGACCGGCCTGCGCCCCGGTCGGCAATTCGGCAACGATCGCGCCGACCAGCGCGAGGGTCACGGCGATGCGCAAGCTCGGGAACAGAAACCCGAGCGAGGCCGGGAAGCGCAGCAGCGAAAACACCTGCATCGCCCGCGCGTCATAGGTGCGCATGAGATCGAGTTGCAGCGGATCCGGCGCGCGTAGCCCCTTCACCATGCCGACGGTGATCGGAAAAAACGCGAGATAGCCAGCGATCGCCGCTTTCGGCAGCAACCCGGTGATGCCGAGATTGCCGAGCACCACCAC
This sequence comes from Pseudomonadota bacterium, assembly GCA_021841985.1. The sequence continues at coordinate 6,007 of JAKCCP010000319.1, forward strand.
CACCATCGGCGCGATCGCCAGCACCGGCACGGTCTGGCTCGCGATCACCCAGGGCATCAGCGAGCGGTCGAGCAGGCGGACATGCACGATGCCGATCGCCAGCAGAAGACCGAGCGCGAGCGCGAAGCCGAGCCCGGCCAGCGCCGCCGAAACGGTGACCCAGGCGTGATAGACGAGGCTGCGCGGCGAGGTTATCGGATGGGTAAACAGACTCCGCGCCAGCTCGACCGCGATCTGATGCGGCGCCGGCAACACCGGCCGCGTCATCGACCAGGTGGCGGCGGCGAGATCGCGAAACCCCGCGCCCTCCGCCAATTGTTCGCGCGCTTGCGGCGCATTGAGTGCCACCGCGCCGACATACCAAACCGCGATCAGCGCGAGGATGACGGCGATCAGCGGCAATGTCGCGCCTTCCCGCGCCAATGACGTGCGCCCGCCGCGCATCTAGCGCTCAATCATAGGAATGCCCGGCGCGCAGCGCCTCGCGCACGCGGTGCGCCACGGCGAGGAACGCCGACGTTTCGCGGAGATCGAGATCGCGCGTCGCCGGCAGATCGTTCTCGATGATTTCGACCACCCGCCCCGGCCGCGCCGACATGACAACGATGCGGGTCGAGAGAAACACCGCCTCGGGGATGGAATGGGTGACGAACACCACCGTCATGCCGGTGCGCCGCCAGAGTTCGTGGAGATGGAGATTGAGCCCGTCGCGGGTAATCTCGTCGAGCGCGCCGAACGGCTCGTCCATCAACAGAAGTTTCGGCTCGAACGCCAGCGCCCTGGCGATCGAAACCCGCTGCTGCATGCCGCCGGAAAGCTGCCAGGGGAATTTGCGCGCGAAATCGCCGAGCCCGACCAGCCCGAGATAACGCGCCGCCCGCGCCCGCCGCTCGGCGCGCGGAAGCCCCATGATCTCGAGCGGCAGCATGACGTTCCGCGCGACATTGCGCCACGGATAAAGCGCCGGCGCCTGAAACACATAGCCATAGGCACGACGCCTGCGCGCCTCCGCCGGGGTCATGCCGTTGACGAGAAGCTGGCCCGAACTCGGACGTTCGAGATCGGCGATGGCGCGCAAAAACGTCGTCTTGCCGCAACCGGAGGGGCCGATGAGCGAGACGAAAGCGCCCGCCGCGATGGTGAGATCAACCCCGGAAAGCGCCGTGACGCGCTGGCCGCCGGCGTCGAACACCAAGGAGACGTCGCGCGCCGAAACCACCCCCTCGGGGATCACGAGATCGTCGCGCATCACCGGCTGGAGCAGCGCCACCTCCGTCATTCAGGCTCGCGCCCCCCGACCTGTGCCCTCTCGGCCAGCCGCGCATCGGTTGCCAGCACGGCGCGCAGCAACACATTGGCCCCCGCCGCGACATGTTCGGGCTCGGCCTTTTCCAGCTCATTATGGCTGACCCCGCGCTCGCAGGGAACAAAGATCATCGCCGTCGGCGCCACCGCCGCGACATAGGCGGCATCATGCCCGGCGCCGGAGATGATCTCGCGCCACGAAAGCCCGAGATCGCGCGCCGCATCGCGCACCGCGCCGACGCAGTCCGCGGCGAACGGCACCGGCGGCGAGTTCCACACAGGCTCGAGCGCGAGCGTAACACCGCTCGCCTCGGCGATGGCGTTGAGTTCGCTGGTGATCTCTTCCTCCATCGTCGCCAGCACCGCGTCCTCGGGGTGGCGGATGTCGATGGTGAAAAACGTCTTGCCGGGGATCACGTTGCGGCTATTGGGCTGCGCCTCGATCAGTCCGACGGTCGCGACCGCGTGCGGCGCGTGGCGGCGGCCGACGGCATTGATCGCGGCGATCATCCGCGCGCTCGCGAGCAGCGCGTCTTTCCGCATCGGCATCGGCGTCGAGCCGGCGTGGCAATCCTCACCCTCGACCGTCACCTCGTACCAGCGCATGCCCTGGACATCGGTGACGACGCCTATGGTTTTGCCTTCCGCCTCCAGGATCGGCCCTTGCTCGATATGGATTTCGAAAAACGCCGCGAGCGGATGCTCGCCGCACGGCGCCGCGCCGCGATAGCCGATCCGCGCCAGTTCCTCGCCGAAGGTCTTGCCTTCGCGATCGGCGCGGGCATAGGCGTAATCGCGCGAGAATTTTTTCGCGAACACACCGGAGGCGAGCATCGCCGGCGCGAAGCGCGATCCCTCCTCGTTGGTCCAGTCGATGACCTCGATCGGCGCCTCGGTTTCGATCCCGGCCTCGTTCAGCGTGCGCAGCATTTCGAGCCCGGAGAGCACGCCGATGATGCCATCGAATTTGCCGCCCGTGGGTTGCGTGTCGAGATGGCTGCCGACCGCGATCGGCGCGAGGGCGGGATTTTTGCCCGCGCGGCGCGCGAAGATATTGCCCATGTCATCGACGGTGATGGTGCAGCCGGCGTCCTTGCAGGCAGCGACGAACCAGTCGCGCACCCGGCGGTCGAGATCGGAAAGCGTCAGCCGCCGCACCCCCCCCTTGGCGGTCGCGCCGATCTGCGCGGTCTCCATGATGGTGTCCCAGAGACGTTCGGCATTGATGCGAAGATTGCTGGCGGCTTGGCTCATTCCGCGGCCTCCCGCAGGGGGTTGAGATCGGGCTGTTTCCAGGTCAGTTTCGGTTTTCCGCTCGCAACCGATTCCATGGTGATGCAGTTCTCCACCGGGCAGACATGATAGCAGAGATTGCAGCCGACGCATTCGGCCTCGATCACCGAAAAGCGCCGCCCGGCCGCCTCGCGCGCGAACGCGATCGCCTGATGCGAGGTGTCCTCGCAGGCGATGTGACAGAGCCCGCACCGGATGCAGAGATCTTGGTCGATCCGCGCGATGGTTTGGTAATTGAGATCGAGCGC
>JAKCCP010000133.1 GCA_021841985.1 Pseudomonadota bacterium
TTCCGATCTGTCACTCATCGTCTTTCTCCCTCGGCCCCATCTCCCTCGGCCGCATCTCCCTCGGCCCAGCCGGCGCGGATCGTATCGGCCGCCGCGCCCAGCCGTCCGGCCAGGATCGCGGCCCGCAGGCTGCGCATCAGAGCCTGGTAATAGTGCAGATTATGCCAGGTGAGCAGCATCGGCCCAAGGATTTCGCCCGAGCGGAAAAGATGATGCAGATAGGCCCGTGCGTGGCGCGCGCAGGCCGGGCAGGCGCAAGCGGGGTCGAGCGGGGCGGGATCGTCGGCGAAGCGGGCGTTGCGCAGATTGAGGACGCCGCGCGAGGTATAGGCGCGCGCGGTGCGCCCGGCGCGGGTCGGGATCACGCAATCGAACATGTCGATCCCGCGCAGGACGGCGGCGATGATGTCATCGGGCGTCCCCACCCCCATGAGGTAGCGTGGCTTTTCCGCCGGCAATAGCGGCACCGTCGCCTCCAGCACCGAAAGCATCATCGCCTGCCCCTCGCCGACCGCGAGCCCGCCGACGGCGTAGCCCTCGAAGTCGATCGCCATCAGGGCCTCGCTCGCGCGGGCCCGGAGATCGGGATAGACGCCGCCCTGGACGATGCCGAACAGGCCATAGCCGGGGCGGGCGGGGAAAGCGTCCCGACTGCGCTCCGCCCAGCGCAGCGAGAGCGCGAGCGAGGCCGCGGCCGCCTCGTGGCTCGCCGGAAAGGCGGTGCATTCATCGAGCACCATGCTGATGGTGGCATCGAGCTTGGCCTGGATGTCGATCGCGCGCTCGGGGGTGAGGCGGTGGGCGCTGCCGTCGATATGCGAGCGGAACGTGACGCCATCGGCGTCGAGCTTGCGCAATTTGGCGAGCGACATCACCTGAAACCCGCCGGAATCGGTCAGGATCGGCCCCGGCCAGTCCATCAGCCGGTGCAACCCGCCGAGGTTCGCCACCCGCTCGGCGCCGGGGCGGAGCATGAGATGATAGGTATTGGCGAGCACGATCCCGGCGCCGGTCGCGCGCACCGCATCCGCCGTCATCGCCTTCACCGTCGCCGCCGTCCCGACCGGCATGAAGCACGGCGTCGCGATGGCGCCATGGGCGGTCGCCAGCGTCCCGGCGCGCGCCGCACCATCACGTCCGGCGAGGGTCAGGGAAAAACTCATGCGCGCGTGAGGAGAGAGGCATCGCCGTAGGAATAGAAGCGATAGCCCGCGGCGATGGCATGGGCGTAGGCTTCGCGCATCCGCGGGAGACCCGAAAACGCCGCGACCAGCATGAACAGCGTCGAGCGCGGCAGGTGGAAATTGGTGAGCAAGAGATCGGCGGTGCGAAAGACGTGGCCGGGGCGGAGGAAAATATCGGTCTCGCCGGCAAAGGGCCGGATCTCGCCGGTCTCGTCCACCGCCGCCTCCAGGAGTCTCAGCGTCGTCGTGCCGATGGCGAGAAGGCGCCCGCCGCGCGCCCGCGCCGCATTGATCGCCGCCGCCGCCGCGAGGCTGATCTCCCCGCGCTCGGCGTGCAGGTGATGGCGCGCGAGATCGGCGCCGCGGAGCGGCAGAAACGTCCCCGCCCCGACATGAAGGGTGATGGTGACGCGCGCAACCCCGCGCGCCGCGATCGCCGCGAGCAAATCCGGCGTGAAATGCAGCCCCGCCGTCGGCGCCGCGACGGCGCCCTCGCGGGCGGCGAAAATCGTCTGATAGTCGCTCGCATCTTCCCGGCTCGGCCCGTCGGGGCGGGCGATATAGGGCGGCAGGGCGAGGGCGCCGGCGGAACGGAGCGCGGCCGCGAACGCCTCGCCGTCGCGATCGAAACGCAGAACGACCCCGCCATCGGGATTGCGCGCCATCACCTCGGCGCTCATCCCGCCCTCAGAGAGAAGACGATCCCCGCTGCGGAGCCGGCGCGCGTTCCGCGCCAGCGCGTGCCACGTGCCGTCGGGCAAGGGCCGGTCGAGGGTGATGCCGATCCGTGCCGCCCCACGCCGCATCGCCAATCGCGCCGGAATGACGCGGGTGTCGTTCGCGACCATCACGTCGCCGGGGGCGAGCAGCGCCGGCAGATCGCGCATGACGAGATCGGCGCGGCCCTCGGGCGCGACATGCAGGAGGCGCGCCGCATCGCGCGGCCGCGCCGGGTGCTGCGCGATCCGCCCGGGCGGCAGGTCGAAATCGAAATCCCCCTCGTTCACCGGTCAGTCGGGCAGATAGCTCGCGATCTCGACGAGATTGCCATCCGGGTCGCGGCAATAGACCGACATCATCGGCCCGAGCGCGCCGGTGCGGGCAACCGGCCCCGCCTCGACCGCGACCCCATGGGCGAGAAGATGGGAGACGGCATCGGCGGGGCTGACCGCGGTGATCAGGCAGAGATCGGCGCTGCCCGGCACGGCTTGCGCCGCGCGTGGCGAGAATTCGCGCCCCTCCTGATGGAGATTGAGCTTTTGCCCGCCGAATTTGAGCGCCGTGCGCTGCTCGGCGCCGAACTCTTCGCGCTCCATGCCGAGCACGCGCTGATACCAGGCGGCGGTGGCGTCGAGATCGCGGCAGGTGAGCACGAGATGATCGAGACGATCGACGGTAAAACGCATCATTCGAGCCCATCGAAGAAATCATTGCCCTTGTCGTCGATGACGATGAAGGCCGGGAAATTCTCGACCTCGATGCGCCAGATCGCCTCCATCCCGAGTTCGGGATATTCGAGAACCTCGACCTTCTTGATGTTTTCCTCGGCGAGAATGGCGGCGGGGCCGCCGATGCTGCCGAGATAGAAGCCGCCATGGGCCTTGCACGCCTCGCGCACGGCGCGCGAGCGGTTGCCCTTGGCGAGCATCACCAGCGAGCCGCCTGCTTTCTGGAACGCGGCGACGTAGCTGTCCATCCGCCCCGCCGTGGTCGGGCCGAAGGCGCCGGTCGCGTAGCCCTCGGGGGTCTTCGCCGGGCCGGCGTAATAGACCGGATGGTTCTTGAAATAATCAGGCAGCGCCTCGCCGCGCTCGAGCCGCTCCATGAGCTTGGCATGGGCGATGTCGCGCGCGACGATCAGCGTCCCGGTGAGCGCGAGACGGGTCTTGATCGGATGGCGCGAGAGGGTGCGCCGGATCTCCGCCATCTTCTGGTCGAGATCGATCCTCACCACCTCGCCGCCGAGGTCTTTCTCCGTGATCTCGGGCAGATACTGCGCCGGATCGGTTTCCAATTGTTCGAGGAACACGCCGTCCGGGGTGATCTTGGCGAGGATCTGGCGGTCGGCGCTGCACGAGACGCCGATCCCGATCGGGAGCGAGGCGCCATGGCGCGGCAAGCGGATGACGCGGACGTCGTGGCAGAAATACTTGCCGCCGAACTGCGCGCCGATACCGATCCGGCGCGACAGATCGAGGATCTTCCGCTCCCACTCAAGATCGCGGAAGGCGTGGCCGGAGCGATCGCCGGCGACCGGCAGCCCGTCGAGATAGCGCGTCGAGGCAAGCTTCACGGTTTTCAGCGTCATCTCGGCGCTGGTGCCGCCGATCACCACCGAAAGATGATAGGGCGGACAGGCGGAGGTGCCGAGGGTTTTCATTTTCGCCTCGATGAAGCCAAGCAGCTTCTCGGGCGTCAGCACGGCGCGGGATTCCTGATAGAGAAACGTCTTGTTCGCCGAGCCGCCGCCCTTGGCGATGAACTGGAAATGAAATTCCTCGGCATGCGCCTCGCCGGGGGCGGCGAGGATGTCGAACTGCACGGGGAGGTTGTTTCCGGTATTGACCTCCTCGAACATCGAAAGCGGCGCCATCTGCGAATAGCGGAGATTGGTCTCGGTGTAGGTGCGATGGACGCCGAGGGCGAGCGCCTCCTCCTCGTCGCCATCCACCCAGACGCGCTGGCCCTTTTTGCCGAAGACGATGGCGGTGCCGGTATCCTGGCACATCGGCAAAATCCCGCGGCCGGAGATGGCGGCGTTTTTCAGGAACTGGAGGGCGACGAAGCGGTCATTCGCCGACGCCTCGGGGTCGTCGAGGATCGCGCGCAATTGCTTGAGATGGCCGGGGCGGAGCAGATGCGAGACGTCGTGAAACGCCTGAAAGGCAAGCTCGCTCAACGCCTCGGGGGTGATGCGGAGGATACCGCGCCCGGCGCAGCGCTCAGCGCTCACCCCGGCGATCGCGAGGCGCTTCCAAGGCACCTCGCCATCGGCGAGGGGAAACATCGGCGAATAGAGGAATTCCGTCGGCCGCGCGGCGGGTTTGACGGCTTGGGTATCCATCATCTCACTCCTTTCCACCAGACGGCGGGCGCTTGCGGAACGCCGCGAGCTGCACCACCTGCGGCGTCTCCGGCGGCGGCGTCTCGTCCGCTCCCGTCTCGCTCTCCGCCGCGTCCGCCTCGGCGATGACGTCCGCCGGCGCCGTCTCGGCGGGCGCCTCGGGGACACGGAATTGCAGGCCGAACTGCACCGCGGGATCGGCAAAGGCGCTGATCGCGGCGAGCGGGACGGTGATCTTGTTCGGCACGCCGCCGAACGAGAGCCCGACGCTGAACCGCGCGCGGGCACGATCGAACGCCAGATCCCAGAATTGATGCTGGAGCACGATGGTGATCTCGCGCGGGTATTGCGCGCGGAGCCGGGCCGGCATCTCCACCCCCTTCTGGTCGGTGCGGAAGGTGATGAAAAAGTGATGCGCGCCCGGCAAGCCATAGCGCTCGGCGTGCTCGAGGGCGCGCGCCACCACCTCGCGGAGCGCCGCTTCCGCCCAGAGATCGTAGGGCAGCAGGCTTTCCGGCGGCGTCGTCCCTGGGTCGTCGGTGTCGCTATCGTCTTCCATCATGCCCTCGTCCATCGCCGTTCCCATAGCGCGCCCACGCCGGAGAGGCAAAGCGCGGCGCGGCGCCAAGCGGTCACAACACCGGGAATCAAAACACGCGCAGAACCACCGTGCCGCCGAGGATGAGCGCGCCCGCGGCCAAACGCGACGGGCCGAGCCGCTCGCCGACCACCAGCCACGCGAGCCCCATGCCGAACAGGATCGCGGTCTCGCGCAAGGCGGCGATGGCGGCGATCGGGGCGCGGGTCATCGCCCAGAGCGCGAGCCCGTAGGAGCCGATGCTGCTCGCCGCCGCGATCACGCCGATCGCCCAGCGCCGGAGCGGCAGCGCCGCCAGCGCGCGCCCGCGCCAGAGCGCCGTCCCGCCCAGAAACAGGCTGCCGGTCGCGAGAAACATCACCAGCGTATAAGCGAAGGGCGCGCCGGACAGCCGCGCCCCGATTCCGTCATTGAGCGTATAGGCGGCGATGACGGCGATATTGAGAAGCGCGAACAGGCTGGCCCGGCCATGCGGCGCGGCGCCACGGGTCAGCGCCAAGCTGAGCACGCCAAGCGAGATCAGCGCGACCCCGAGCCAGCGCGCCGGCGCCAAGGCCTCGCCCCAGACCAGCCCGAGCAACGCCAGCACGAGCGGCGGCAGCCCACGCATCAGGGGATAGAGATGCGCCATCTCGCCGGTCTGATAGGCCTTCATCAGCAGGAAGAAATAGGCGATGTGCAAAACGGTCGAAAGCGCGAGAGCGGGATAGCTCGCCGGGCTCGGCGGGCGCAGGAACGGCAGCAAGGCGAGCGCCAGCACAACCCCGCCGGCCAGCAGCAGCGCGGTTTCGAGGGCTTTATCCGCCCCCGCCTTGAGCGCGACATTCCAGCCCGCATGCAGCAACGCGCCGCCGAGAACCGCCGCCATGACATCGAGCGGCAGCCCGCCGGTCGGCACTCAGGGGTTTCCGGCGCCGGCCGCGAGCGCCGATTTCTGACGAACCGTTTCGAGGGCGGCGAGCACGCTGGTTTCGGTCAGGATCGGCGGCAGCACGATCGGCGGATGGTCGCCGCCGGGATAGAGAACATAGAGCGGCACGCCATCGTGGTTGAACTGGCGCAAAAAGGCGGTGATCTCGGGATCCTGGCGCGTCCAGTCACCGACCATGTAGGTGACGTCGCGATCGGCGAGCGCGCGGCGGATTTCCGCCGAATCCAGCGCCATGCGCTCATTGACGAGGCAGGTGACGCACCAGGCCGCGGTCATGTTCACGAGGACCGGCCGGCCGGTTGCGCGAAGCGCGGCGAGGGTCGCGGCGGAATAGGGGGTCGCGCCGCCCTCTCCGGCATTGGCCTCGGCCAGCGGCGGCGCCGGCAGGGCGACGGCGGCGAGGCCGGAGAGGATGGCAATGGCGGCAAGGACCGCGGTCAGAGCCACCGATTGGGTGATCCGGCGATGCCTCGGCGTCGGCGCCTGCTGGCTCACGCCAAGCACCCAGCCGGCGAAGCCGAGCAGCACCAATCCTGCGGCAAGCCCGAGCACCCCGGCCGATCCCGCCTCGCGGCTGACCACCCAGGCGAGCCAGGCGACGGCGCCATACATCGGAAACGCCAATCCCTGGCGCAGCACTTCCATCCACCGCCCCGGCCGCGGCAAGACCCGCCCGAGCCCGGGCAGCAGCGCGAGCAGCAGATAAGGCGCCGCGAGCCCGACCCCCATGGCGAGAAAGACGCCGAGGGCCGCCGCCGGCTTCGCCACCATCGCCGCCGCCAGCGCCGCCCCCATGAACGGCGCCGTGCAGGGGGTTGCGACCAGCACCGCGAGGAGACCGGTGAAGAACGAGCCGAGAAGGCCATGGCGCCCGGCAAAGCTTTGGCCAAATCCGGTCACGCCGCCGCCGAACGAGAACACCCCGGAGAGGTTGAGCCCGACCCCGAACAAAAGCCACGCCATGGCGGTGACCGAGGCCGGGGACTGGAACTGAAACCCCCAGCCCGCCGCCGCCCCGCTCGCGCGGAGCACGATCAACACCCCGCCGAGCACGACGAAGGTCGCCATCACGCCCGCGGCATAGGAAGCCGCATGGGAGAGCACGGCGCGCCGCCTGGCATAGCCGAATTGCGCGAGGCCGATCGCCTTCATCGCCAGGACCGGAAAGACGCAGGGCATGAAATTGAGGATCAGCCCGCCGAGCAGGCCGAAGATCAGGCTCTGCCACAGCGGCAGGGCGGTGCTGGAGGGAAGCGGCACGACGCCGGGATGGGCGGTCACGGCGACGGCGCGCGCTGGATCGCCATCGAATTCGACGACGCCGGTAAGATCGGCGTTGGCATCAAACCCCGGCAGCGTCGCCAGCGTCAGAAAAAACCGCTCATCCCCTTTGATCCGCGTCTCGTCGGCATCGGGATCGATCAACCCCGGACGGTCGGGGAAGAAATATGGCCGCCCGGCAAAAATCCGCGCCGCGCTGTCGTTTTTCGCCATCCGCGGGGTGACGACGAGCCTTCCCTCGGGCGTGATCACCGCCGGCCAGCCGAGGCTGTGCGGCAAGCGCGCGGCGGCGAACAAGGGGGCCTCCGCCGCCGGCCGAGCCGGGCCGGGCGGGAGGGTGAGATGAAATTGCGCCTCCTCGGGCACGCAGAGCTTGGCGCAGACCAGCCAGGTGGCGTGGGCGGTGATGGTGAACGGGCCGGTTTGCCCGGCGGGCGGCGTGAAACGCTGGCCCAGCACCACCTCGCCGGTATAGCCGAACACCGTCACCGGCCCCTCGGTGATCCGCTCCGGCGCCGGCCAGACGAAATCGCCGGCGCCGCCAGGGGAAAGCGAGAGCGTCGGCGGCGCCCCGGCGGCGCCGGGGTTTTTCCAGTAGATGTGCCAGCCCGGAGCGAGCCGAAAGCGGAGCCCGAGGCGAAGCGGCGTGCCCGGGATGTAGGAATCGCTTTCGCTGATCAGGCTCACCGTGTCGCGCGGGGTGACGGAGGGAGCGCTTTCCGCCGCCCGCGCCGGGGTCGCCGCGCGCGGGCCGAACGCCGCCGCCAGCGCCAGCGCCAGCGCCAACGGCCTCAACCGCATGTCAAAACGCATCGCGAGCTTCCCCAATCCCTCATGACGGTTTCCGAACTTCACGCGATCGCATGGCCGCGCGCACCCTCTCGCGGCGGCAAAGCGCATGCTAGGAAGCGCGGCATGGATACCGCTTTCTCCCAACTGCCGATGGCCGACGCACTGCCCGCGCTGCGCGCGGCGTTGTGCCTGCGGCCGAATGCCATTGTGGTCGCTCCGCCCGGCGCCGGCAAGACCACGCTGGTGCCGCCGGCGCTGCTCGATATTCCGTGGGCGGCCGGGCGTGAAGGCGGCGGGCGGATCCTGATGCTGGAGCCGCGGCGCCTCGCCGCCCGCGCCGCCGCGCGGCGCATGGCGGCGCTCCGCGGCGAGGCGGTCGGCGGCGTGGTCGGCTATCGCACCCGCGTCGATGCCGCGATCTCGGCCGCGACCCGGATCGAGGTCATCACCGAGGGGCTCCTGCTCCGCCGGCTGCTCGCCGATCCCGGGCTCGCGGGCGTGGCCGCGGTCATTCTCGACGAGGTCCATGAGCGCTCGCTGGAAGCCGATCTCGCGCTCGCGCTGCTGCGCGATCTGCAAATCCTGCTCCGCCCCGATCTCAGGCTGATCGCGATGTCGGCGACCGCCGAGAGCGATCGCCTCGCGGCGCATCTCGATGCCGCCGTGATCACCTGCGCGGCGCGCCCGCACCCGGTCGAGATCAGCCATGCCGGCCGCGATCTCGTCGGCCCGCGCGACCTTCCCGAGGCGATGGCGCGGGCGATTCGGGGCGCGCTCGCCATCGGCGATGCCATCGGCGATGCCACTGGCGATGCCACTGGCGGCGACATCCTCGCCTTCCTCCCCGGCATGGCGGAGATCCGCCGGGTGATGGCGCTGCTGGAAGGCTGCGCGGCGACGGTGCTCGCCCTGCACGGCGACCTCTCCCCCGCCGAGCAGGATCGCGCGCTGAATATCGCCGCCGGGCGGCGCGTCGTGCTCGCG
>JAKCCP010000256.1 GCA_021841985.1 Pseudomonadota bacterium
CGACGCTGGCCAACGCCTATCGTTTCCTTCGCCGTACCGAACATCGCCTGCAAATGGTCTCCGATCGCCAGACCCACAGCCTGCCGATGCACGGCCCTGAACTCGGGCGTTTTGCCATTTTCATGGGTTTCGCCGATGTGCGGGCATTCCTCGCCACTCTGGCGCGCCATCTCGATGCTGTGGCGCGCCAATATGCGGCATTTTTTGAGACTGTGCCGGAGACCGCGCCGAGCGCGACGGGGTTTGATTTCCGCGGCCCCGAGACCCCGGCGCGCACGCTTGAGGCCCTCGCGGCCCTCGGCTTCTCTCATCCGGAGACGATTGCCGAGACCATCCGTGCATGGCAGGCCGGGCGCATCCGGGCGCTGCGCTCGGAGCGGGCGCGCGAAATGCTCGCCGAAATCCAGCCGCTTCTGCTCGCCGCCTTGGCCCGGCAATTGGACCCCGACGCCGCCTTCGCCCGCTTCGCCGCGTTTCTCGAACGCCTGCCCGCCGGCGTGCAGATTTTCGCGCTTTTTCAGCGCAACCCGCAGTTGATCGCGCGCATCGCCGCGATCCTCGGCGCCGCGCCGGCGCTGGCTGATTATCTGGCCAACGCGCCGGCCGCGATCGAAGGGCTTCTGGAGCTGCCGGAACCCGTGCCACCGCGCCGTCTCCTCGCCGAGCGGTTGCACGATGCCGCCGACCTCGAAGACGCGATCGCCATCACCCGGCGGCTGGTGCGCGAGGAAAATTTCCGCCTCGCGACCGCGCTGATGGAGGGGCGCATGGACGTCGATCGCGCCGGGCGGGAGCGGAGCGCGCTGGCGGATGCCGCCCTCGCTGCCCTGCTGGCGCGCGTGCTCGCCGATCACGCGCGGCGCTTCGGCTTGGTGCCAGGCGGGTCGCTCGCTGTCGTGCTGCTCGGCAAGGCGGGCTCGCGCGAGATGATGACCGGCTCCGATCTCGATCTCATGCTGATCTACGATTATCCGGCGGGGATCGAGGAAAGCGTGGTGCCGCGAGGGGGCACGGCGCGACGCCTGCCGGCCAGCCAGTGGTTTCTGCGCGCCGCGCATGGCTTCGTCGCCGCGCTCATCGCCCCCGGCGTCGATGGCCCGCTCTATGCTGTGGATATGCGGCTCCGGCCCTCCGGCAATAAAGGGCCGGTCGCGGTCTCGCTCGCCGCCTTCATCCGCTATCACGCGGCGGATGCCTGGACCTGGGAGCGCATGGCCCTGACCCGGGCCCGCGTTGTCGCTGGCCCGGCGCGGCTGGCGCGGCGGGTGCGGGCGGCACTGGCCGGGGCGCTGGCGACGGCCGGCCCGCCCGCGCGTATCCGCGCCGATGCCGCCGCCATGCGCGCCCGTCTTCGCGAAGCCCATCCGGCGGAGGGCCCATGGGACGTGAAGTACCGCGAGGGCGGACTGATCGAGGTCGAGTTCATCGCCCAGACGCTGCAACTGATGCACGCCGCGACCCATCCCGCGATCGCGCATCCGACGACGCGCATCGCGCTTTCCCGACTTGCCGCCTGCGGCCTGCTGGCGCCGCCGGAAGCCGCGCGGTTGATCGCCGCCGATCGATTGTTCCGCACCGTGCAGGAATTACTCCGCATCATGCTGGGGCCGCGGCGCGTGGCGAGCCTGCCCGGCCCGCTCGCCGAGGTGCTGCTCCGCGCCATGCGCCCCCTGGTGCCGCCCGCGCGGCGCCAGGCGCTTGATATCGCCGGGCTTCAGGCCATGTTGGAGGCGACGGCTGCGAGCGTTGGTGCGCTGTTCGTATGTCACGTCGGCCGGCCCGATCCGGCCATGCGCAGGGAGGATCAGGATGAGCCTAAATGAGGGAGACCAGGCGCCAGACTTCAAGATGGCGGCGAGCGGAGGGCGCGAGGTCAGTCTTGCGGCCCTGAGGGGCAAGCCCTTCGTGCTCTACTTCTATCCCAAGGCCGATACGCCGGGCTGTACCAAAGAGGCGTGCGGTTTTCAGGAGGCGCTCGGCGGGGGCGCTATCACGGTGATCGGCGTCTCGCGCGATCCGATGAAGGCGATCGAGAAATTCGCCGAAAAATACCGGCTTGCCTTCCCGTTGGCGAGCGATGAGAGCGGCAAGGTGAGTGAGGCCTATGGTACCTGGGTGGAAAAATCCATGTATGGGCGGAAATACTTGGGGATGGAGCGCGCGACCTTCCTCATCGACGGCGCTGGGCGGGTCGCCCGGGTCTGGCGCAATGTCAAGGTGCCCGGCCACGTCGCGCAGGTGATGGCGGCGGTGCGGGAACTCGGCTAGCCCTCCGGGGGGGATCGTGCTAGCCGTGCGCCACCCCAGCGCCATCCCTGGCCAGGTCTCCCTGGCCGGAGCCAGCCCCAACGCACGGAGAAGACGATGTCCGAGAGCACGCCCATCACGCCGCCACCGAGCGCGCCGCCGATCGCCGTCAACACGCAATACGTCAAGGATCTCTCCTTCGAGGTGCCGGGGGCGCCGCAGATTTTTTCCACGCTGCGCAGCCAGCCGCAGATCAATCTCGGCCTCGACGTGAAGGTGCAGAAACTGCCCTCAAGCGACCAGCAGGTTTTCGAGGTGACGCTGCATCTCCGCGCCGAGGCGTTCGATCGCGAGGCGCAAGCGGCCAATGACGGTGATACGGCGAAGAAGGGCCCGGTGTTCATCGCCGAACTTGCCTATGCCGGCATTTTTACCCTGACCAACGTGCCGGAAAATGCCCTGGAGCCGGTGCTGCTGGTGGAATGCCCGCGGCTTTTGTTCCCGTTTGCCCGTAATATCCTCGCCGACACCACGCGCGAGGGCGGATTTCCCCCCGTGCTGCTACAACCGATCGACTTCGTCGGCCTCTGGCAGTCTCGCCGCAACCAAGCCCTGGCGGCGCAGGCCCAGGCTGGCAACGCCTGAGAGTTTGAAAGAGAATGCCCTCGCGTCCCGGGACTGATCGGGAAAAGCAATGCTTCGAGAGGGTATTCGTTTCAAGTTCGATTGATTTTCAGGCTCTGAGCGACCCTCGAGCCTCGATGCGCGGCTGCCCGTTGCCGGCGGCGGGTCACCACACCATCTGCTTGGGCGGCCGTGCCTTGCTCCGCCCCTGGCGATCCGCCAGCCATTCCTTGACCGACATGAAACGCGGCGCGAGAAAACGGTAGGTGCGTTCGATCAGCGCCCAGCGCGCGCGGTCGTCGATCTCAATTGCACCCTCCCAAGCATCGAGGATTGGCTGCCAGCCACGCAAGCTGCGATAGAGCCAGTCGCGGTTGGTGCGGACGAAGCGTTGCTGCTCGGCATCGTTGCCGAGCGCCGCCAGAATATCGACGCATTGCGCATCGAGCTGGGCAAAACATTCCCGGATCTGGCCGAGTGCCTTGCCAATCAGCCGGCTGACCTGGGCCAACGTCTCGCCATGGCTGGTATCGCCGCGCCAACGCTGGCCGAGCGCCTGGATTTCACGCGCCACGCGCCGCACTGGCACCCAGAGTCGGGCCCGCAATGCCTCGACATAGGCAAGCTCCTGGCCGAGTGTCGCGATCGCCGCCACCACCGCGTCCGGCCCTTCAAGATCGAGTGCGCGCGCGGCGTCCGTGAAGGCCGCCTGGATGCGCTGGCGGAAACCTGGATCTTCGGCCATGGCGAGCAGCACCTCGGGCTCGGCGTCGCTCTGCGCCTCGGCCACCCCGCCAAGCCAAGCGAGAAGGGCTAGGCGAATGCGGGCGAGCGCGATTTGGAGATGGATGTCCTCGGGTTCCCAACTCGCTTCACCGCTCAGGATCTCCGCCGGTAATGGGTCTCCCGGACGCAGGAATGTCACGAAATCGAGAGCATCGGCGATGAGCGCCAGCATCCGGCCATCCGCTGTCTCGGGACCGAGGGAGAATTCGCGTTGTAGGGAGCGGAGTGGCAATGCCGCTTGCTTCTCGCCGAGTGCGACCAGCATCACTGGCTCGCCATCGGTCTCGGCACGCTGAAAAATCGGCGCACCGAAGCGGGTGAACACCGGATGGTGCAGAACGCAGGTCTCGGGTGGCACCTCCATGGCCCGATTCTGCTACCGGAAGATGAAGAAGAGGCTAACGCTCGTTCCCGCTCAGCGGGTGGAAATCAATCATGCCCAGAAAAGAAACCGCTCTAAAAACATAGGCTCCCCCGTCGATTGCGGGGCGGAGGTTTTTTCCCAAACCCTCAGGCTCTTCCCTTGAGTTGGGCGGCCGTCGGTTTGGCAGGCCGCGGGGCATGCGCGTCCTTGCGCAGGCGGTGCTCGCCGAGGAACAGCAGGATGGGCGCGGCGATGAAAATCGAGGACGAGGTGCCGACGACGATGCCGAACAGCATCGTCCAGGCAAAAGCCGAGAGCGCGCTGCCGCCGAACAGGGCCAGCGGCAGGCTCGCTAGAAACACCGTCATCGAGGTTCCGAGGGTGCGGTTGAGCGTCTCATTGATCGAGAGATCGATCAGCTCGCGGAGCGGCATGGTCTTGTATTTGCGGAGGTTCTCGCGCACCCGATCGTACACCACCACCTTGTCGTTGGTGGAGTAGCCGAGAATGGTGAGGATCGCCGCGACCATTACGAGATCGAATTGCAAGCGCGTCACGGCGAGGAAGCCGATTGTCTTGGTGATGTCGAGCAGCAGCGTCACCACCGCGCCGATGGCAAACTCCCACTCGAAGCGGAACCAGATATAGGCGAGGATCATCAAGAGGCTGATACCGAGCGCCAGCATCCCATTGCGGAACAATTCGGCCGAAACACTGGCGCCCACGGCATCGACGCGCAGCACCTTGGTCCCTGGAATGGCCTGGCCAAGAGCGGCGCGCACGCGATCGGCCGCGCTCTGGGTCGCGGCCTCGCTCGGGGTCGCGTCGAGGCGGATCAGTACGTCGTCATCGGCGCCGAAGCGCTGCACCCCGGCGCCGGCG
Organism: Pseudomonadota bacterium; assembly: GCA_021841985.1. Next base: position 4,904 of record JAKCCP010000256.1, read on the forward strand.
AGATGCTCGCCGGCCAGCGCCATGCGGATCCTGGTGAAATCCGCCGGCCCCGGTGTGCGTGCCTCGATGACGATGCCGCCTTTGAAATCGATGCCGAGATTGAGCCCGGGATAAAAGAACAGCACGACGGAGGCGCTGGAGAGCAGGGCCGAGACGATCAACCCCATGAAGCGCCCGCGCATGAAGGCGATGCGCGTGCCATCGGGAACCAGGCGGAGCATAGGGCGAAGGAGCATGGCGTTTACACCGGAAGAGCTGCGGGACGGAGGGCTGCATACCACCGCACCATGATCAGCCGCGCGAGCAAGGTCGCGGTAAAGAGGGTGGTGACAATGCCCACCGTGATGGTTACGGCAAAGCCGCGCACCGGCCCCGAGCCGAAGACGAACAGCATGACATGGGCCAGAAGCGCCGTCACGTTGCTGTCGAGAATCGTGCCATAGGCGCGCGAAAACCCGGCTTCCATCGCGCCGAGGGGGGTGCGGCCGTTCTTGACCTCCTCGCGGATGCGCTCGTTGATCAGAATATTGGCATCGACCGCCATGCCGAGCGTGAGCAGGATGCCGGCCATGCCGGGTAGGGTCAGCGTTGCCTGCAGTGCCGAGAGCACCGCGAGCATGAGGACCAGATTGATCACCAGGGCAAGGTTCGCGATCCAGCCGAACAGGCCATAAAACACCGCCATGAAGGCAATCACCAGGACGAAGCCGATGCCGAGCGCGATGGCCCCGGCGCGGATCGAATCGGCGCCCAGTTCCGGCCCGACACTCCGCTCCTCGATCACGTCAAGCGGCGCTGGCAGAGCGCCGGCGCGCAGCAAGAGGGCGAGGTCGGTCGCGGTGCGGGCGTCGAAACGGCCGCTGATCTGCCCGCTCCCGCCGGTGATCGGCTCACGGATCACCGGCGCGCTGATCACCTTGTTGTCGAGCACGATGGCGAAGGGTTTTCCGACATTGGCCCGCGTGACATCGGCGAAGCGGCGCGCGCCGACCGAGTCGAAAGTGAAGTTCACCACCCATTCGCCGGTCTGGCTGTTCTGGCCGGCGCGGGCATCAGTGAGGTTCGCGCCGTCGACCTCGACATGCTTGCGCACCGGCAGCCGTGCCTCCTTTTGCCCCTCCATCGGCAAGAACTCGACCCCTGGCGGGGGCGCCCCGGCGGCCGGATTGGCCTCGGCGTCGAGCAGGTGAAAGGTCATCTTGGCAGTCTGGCCGAGCAGCGCCTTGATCCGCTCGGGATCCGAGACGCCGGGCAGCTGCACGACGATGCGATTCTCCCCCTGCCGCGCGATTTGGGGATCGGCGACGCCGGTCTCGTCGATGCGTCGGCGCACGATCTCGATCGACTGGGCGATCGCGGCGTTGGCGCGCGCGGTAAGCGCCACGGGGGAAAGCACGAGGGCGATGGTATCGTCGCTCGGGGCGCTGACGCTGACCTCCTCTGGGCTCTGGCTGTTGGCGATCGCCTCGCTTAGCACCTTCATGGCCGCCGCACGCTGCGCCGGATCACGCAAATGAAAGATGACGCGATTCTGCGCCGGGTCGGCGCTCAGGCGCTGATAGCCGATATCGGCCCCGAGCAGGGCATGCCGCGTGATATCGACGAGGCCATCGAGCCGCTCACGCAGCACCGTCGCCATATCGACCTGTAGCAGCAGGTAGCTGCCGCCCTGCAAGTCGAGCCCAAGATGCACCTGCCGCCAGGGCAGCCAGGGCGCCGGCGCGCGGGAGAGGTTGGGCAGGCAGAGGAGCGCCCCCACGACGCAGACCGCAAGGATGAGCGTGGTCTTGAGGCGGCTGAAGCTGAGCATGGCCGGCGGTGGGCTCCCTGGTGGCAATGGCGGCGGAGAATGACGAGGCGAGGGAGGGATTGCAACCCGCCGCCTCGGCCTTCCCTCTTGGCCGCGCCGCGCCGGGGCGCTAGCTGAGCAAGAGAGCGGAAGGATCACGTGCCATGGCTATGCGGAGTTTGCGGATCGGGCTGATCGGGGCGGGGCATTTCGGGCGGTTTCACGCGCTCAAGCTCGCCGGCGCCAAGCGCGCCGCTTTGGTCGGCATCCACGACCCCGATCCTACCCGCGCCGCCGCAGTCGCCCGCGAGGCGCGCACCACGCCGCTCGATCTTCCCATCCTGCTCGCGGCCTCTGATGCCGTGGTGATCGCAGCCCCGGCGGAGACGCATTTTGCCCTTACCACGGCGGCGCTCGAAGCCGGGCGGCATGTGCTGGTGGAAAAGCCGATCGCCGCTAGCCTGGCCGAGGCCGACCGGCTCGCCGAACTCGCCGCCGAGCGCGGCCTGGTGCTCCAGGTCGGGCATCTCGTGCGCTATAGCGCCGAATACGCGGCGGTCGCGGCGCGGATGCAGAACCCGCTCTATATCGAGGCCACCCGCATCGCGCCGTTCAAGCCGCGCGGCACCGATGTTTCGGTGATCCTCGACCTGATGATCCACGATCTCGACCTCGTGCTCGCCCTGGTGGAAAGCCCGATCGCCTCGATCGATGCTGTCGGCGCGCCGATCGCCAGCCGTCACGAGGATATCGCCAATGCCCGCGTGCGCTTTGCCAATGGCTGTGTCGCGACCATCACGGCGAGCCGGATTTCGCTCAAAACCGAGCGCAAGATGCGACTTTTCGCCAAAGCTGGCTATATGTCGGTGAATTTTATCGACCGCAAATTGACGCTGATCGGGCGCGAACGTGGCCTGCCCATCCCCGGCACCGAAGGCTATCGCATCGAGGAGACCAGTTGGCGCGAGCACGACGCGCTGGAGGCCGAGCAGAGCGCCTTCATCGCCGCTATTCTCGATGGCGGCAAGGTGGTCGTCGATGTCGCTGCCGGCCGCCGCGCGCTCGCCGCCGCCCTGGCGGTGGGTGAGAGCATGGCGGCCTCGCGCGCCATTGCCGAGGCTTCCGGCCTGCTCCCGCCGGGATCTGATTAGCGCGGCAGGCGGCGGCGCTCGCGCTCCCGGCCGGCACCAGTGGATCGAGCAGTGCGAGCGCCGCGCGCACCACCTCGGGCCGGTCGAAGAACTCGATCACCAGCGCCAGGATCAGCCGCCCGCCCATGCCCGGCAGGTGGAAGCCCTGGAACACGCTCTGGAACACGAACCACTCGCTGACGAACCCGGCCTGCGGCGGCATTGCGGCCAGGTTCATCGCCGCAATGATCGCCGCCGGGTTGGGCGGGCAGCCGGGCAGGTAGAGATCGACAGGCAGCACGCCGTCGAGCCCGGTGCCGCTTGCATATCCCCCCGCTGCGATCCCGCCGGAGACGGCGCAGGTGCCCACCGCCATCACCCGGCGCGGCTCGGCCATCGCCTCCCAGGTCGCGCGCAACGGGCCGGGGCAGGTTGTAGAAGGGGTTATTCAGCGCTTGCAGTTCCGATTCGCAGCCGTTGCAGGATCCGGCATCGACATGGCGGATGTGCAGGTTGCATCCGAGCGTTGGTTGGCCCGGGAGAGCGGCTTTTGTGGGGTAAAACTCCAACGTGTCAGGTATAGCCGCACGGTTGTCTCGGCCAGATCCTTGCCCAGATTCCGGCGAATCAGTTCCCGCACCACCCCTGTCGTCCATAAGACATGGGGCAGCTTGAGCTGATCGGGACATTTGTCCCTGATCCAGCCCCGCACCCGCTTCGCCTCCGAGGCCGCCAACAAGCCCTTTCCCTTTGCGCGGGGAGACCCGTCGGCCATCCAGGAGCGCTTCTTTCCCGCCTTCGGCGTGGCGCTGCAACCAGCGGTTCACGACCTGGCGGCTGACGCCCACCGCTTCCGCCACTTCCGCCTGGGTCTTGCCCAGCTCGGATCATCACGCGAGTCTCGGCCCTCATGCGGGCCGCCGCTCGCGCGCTCGTTGC
>JAKCCP010000185.1 GCA_021841985.1 Pseudomonadota bacterium
GATCAGATAGACGGTATCGGGGCCGATCCGGCGGTCGCTTTCGGCGCTGACGCGGTAATGGATGATCGCGCCGTCGGGCCCGGCGGCGGTGATCGCGGGGAAACTCTCGTCCCGGAAATGCTGGCCCTCGGCGCGCCAGGCGCGGAGCCGGCTTGCCGCCGAGATTTCGGTCTCGGCGGCGCCATGCGCGCTCATGTGGTGGAGGAAGCGGCAGAGGGCGAGCCCGTCGCGCTTATGGGCGGCGCGGGCGCCGTTCTGCTCGGTCTCGTTCTTGCGGGCTTTCGGCAACTGGCAGGGATCGGCGGCGAAGCTGACGGTGGCGCCCGCTTCGCGCAAGCGTTCGGCGAACCAGACCGGGCTGGCGCCGGGATCGACGCGCACGCGGCGCCCGGTGAGCGCGGCGAGGGCGGCTGGGAGGGCGGCAGGTTCGGCGATCGTCACCGCCGGGCCAAGGGCGGCGCGGGTCGCCGGCGGGAGTTTTTCCGGAGCCATGAAGAGTTCGCTCCGGCCGTCGGCGTGCTGGAGGGCAAAGCCGAGGGCGACCGGGGTGAACGGCACGTCATCGCCGCGCAGGTTGAAGAGCCAGTTGATCGCGGCGGGGTCGCTGAGCACGGCGGCGTCCTCGCCGGCTTCGCGCAGCAGGGCGGCGATTTCGGCCTGCTTTTCCGCGGCACTCCGCCCGGCGAAGGCGAGATCGTGCGGCAGCGCCGGGGCGCGTGGCGGCGCCGGGCGATCCTGCCAGAGCGCATCGATGGGGTTGGCGATCGCGACCATGGTGAGGCCGGCGCAGCGAAACCGCTGCAATTGTTCCTCGCTGATCAGCCAGGGATCATAGCCGATCCGCCCACCCGGCGGGGCCTCTGCCGCGAGCCAGGCCGGCGGCGGGGTCTCGGTGATATGGTGGCGTTCCCAGAGCGTGGGATCGGTCTCGGCGGCGGCTTGCAGCGTGTAGCGGCCATCGATGAACACGGCGGCGCGCTCGGCGAGCACGCAAGCGAGTCCGGCGCTCCCGGTGAAGCCGGAGAGCCAGGCGAGGCGTTCGGCGGCGGGCGGGACATATTCGCCGAGATGCTCATCGGCGCGCGGTTGGAGGAACCCGGCGAGGCCCTCCGCGGCGAGGGCGGCGCGCAGGGCCGCGAGTCGTTTCCTAAAAATTTCATAACTCATGCTATTATCATGCGCACAGGTCATGACTGATCCGCCCTCTTCGCACCTGCACAATAACCCTGGGAGAAGCATATAGGGGGCCATGAGAGGCCAGCGTGAGCGGCCCTCGCTGTTCTCCCGAACAGATCCAGACGCAAGGTGAACATGCCATGACGATCGATTTTGCCCATCTCGAAATCTTCTCCCCCGGCCACTCCGTGGCGAGCGCGCCGCGGCGCGGCGCGGCGCGCCAGCCGCTCGCGGCGCGCCTGTTCGCGACGATCGGGCTCGGGTTTGCCGCGCTCGCGCGCAAAATCGCCGCGCATGCCGAGCGCCGCTCGGTGCTGAATGAGCTGTCCCGGCTTTCGGACCGCGAACTCGCCGATATCGGTCTCACCCGCGGCGATCTGCTGCTGGTGTTCGACCCGGGCTTTGCCGCCCAGCGCGAGGCCGCGCGCACCGCGCGCTGTCTCGGCCTGCGCGCCGCCTGAGGATCCGCCATCATGGCGGGGGGTGCGGGCGGCGCAGGATCAGCGTCGTCCACGCCCCGCAGACCACCCGCCCGGCGAGAACCAGACCCTGGCGGCGATGCGCCGCGAGCACCATCCCTTCCTGGCGCGTAAGCAGCCCGGCGAGAATGGCATAACCGCCCGGCGTGAGGTGATGCGAAAGCGCCCTGGCCATGCCGCAAAGCGGGCGGGCGAGGATATTCGCGAGCACGAGATCGAAGGGCGCGGCATGGCGGAGCGGGCGCTTGCGCCAGCCATCGCCGTGCCCGACGCGCACCCTGCGCGCGAGACCATTCCGCCGCGCGTTTTCGGCCGCGACCCGCACCGACCACGGGTCGATATCGCTCGCCAGCACCGGGCCTTGCCGTGGGCGATGAAAAAGCCGCGCCGCCGCCATCGCCAAAATCCCTGACCCGGTGCCGAGATCGAGGATGCGACGCGGGTGCTGGCGCCGTGCCAGCGCCGTGAGCGCGAGGAGACAGCCCCGGGTCGAGCCATGCTCGCCGGAGCCGAAAGCGAGCCCGGCATCGAGGGTGAGGGTGATGCGCCCGGGCGAATGGTGGGGCGGAAGATGGGTGCCACGCAGTTCGAAGCGCTCGCCGATCCGTTGCGCGGGGAAATCCTCGCGGTTGCGCGCCAGCCAGCCGGTGGCCGGGGTCGGGAGGCGGAGGAGTTCCGGCTGCTCGCCGCTGACGGCGGCGGCAAGGGCGAGGGTGAGGGCCAGCTTCTCTTCCCCCGCGCCCATCGCCCGGATCCCCTCGATCCGCCAGCGATCGCCCGGGTCTTCGCGAAACCGCCCGACGCTGCGGCAAATTTCTGCCAAGGCCGCCTCGAATAGCGGGGCGGCGGCGGCGCTGACGACGAGCCGCAGGGTTTCGAGTTCGTCCACGCCCGCGGTCATGCCGGCTCCACGAAACGGTCGAGGACGTGCTTGGTGCCGGCGGCGTCGAAGGCGATCTCGAGCCGGTCGGCCTCGGCGGCGACCACGGTCCCGTGGCCGAATTTCTGATGGAAAATCCGGCTGCCGACGGCGATGCCGCGCGGGCGCGCGGGAGAAACACGCGCCTGGAGGGGGAACGCCGTCGCCGGCGCCGGGCGGGCGCCTCGATGCCGGTTTTGTGCCGCCGAGCCGCCACGGCTCAACCATTCCTCGGGGATTTCGTCGAGAAACCGGCTCGGGAGGCTCTCCTGCCAATTGGCGTAGATGCGGCGCTGCGCGGCGTGGAGGATGATCACCCGCAGGCGTGCGCGGGTGATGCCGACATAGGCGAGCCGGCGCTCCTCCTCCAGCGCCTTGGCGCCGCCCTCATCGAGCGCGCGCGGGTTGGGAAACACCCCTTCCTCCCAGCCGGGCAGGAACACGGTGTCGAATTCCAGGCCCTTGGCGGCGTGCAGCGTCATCAGGCTGACCTTGTCGCTGGCGGCGTTTTCCTCGTTCTCCATCACCAGGGCGACATGGTCGAGAAACCCGGCGAGGCTCTCGAAATCGGCGAGGGCGCGGATGAATTCCTTCAAATTCTCGAGCCGCCCCGGCGCCTCGGGGGATTTGTCCGCCCGCAGCATGTCGGTATAGCCGCCCTCATCGAGCACGGCGCGCATGGTCGCGACATGCCCTTCGCCGGCCAGCCGCTCGCGCCAGAGGGCGAGATGGGCGAGCAAGCCGCGCACCCCCTCGCCGGCCCGGCCGCGCAAAGTCCCCGCGGCGAGCAGCGCCGAAGCGGCGGCGGTGAGCGGGACATCCTCCGCCCGCGCGCGTTCATGCAGCGCCCGGAGCGCGACCGCCCCCACCCCCCGGCGCGGCACGTTGATGACGCGCTCGAACGCCAGATCGTCGCCGGGCTGGACCAAAAGCCGGGCATAGGCGATGGCGTCGCGGATTTCGGCGCGCTCGTAAAACCGGAGGCCGCCGATGACGCGATAGGGAATCCCGAGGCCGATCAGCCTTTCCTCGAAGGCGCGGGTCTGGAACCCGGCGCGGACCAGGATCGCCATCTCGGCCAGGCTCTCGCCGGACCGCTGCAAGGCTTCGATGCGCTCGCCGACGGCGCGGGCCTCCTCCTCCGAATCCCAGAGGCTGAGCACGGTCACGTTCTCGCCCCCGCCCGCCTTCTTGCCCCCGCTCGCCGGCGCGCGGTCTCCACCGCCGGGGCGCAGCGTCTTGCCGAGGCGGCCGGCATTATGGGCGATGAGGCCACTGGCGGCGGCGAGGATCGGCGCCGTCGAGCGGTAATTGCGCTCCAGGCGAATGACCCGGGCGCCGGGGAAATCCTTCTCGAAGCGGAGAATGTTTTCGACCTCGGCGCCGCGCCAGGAATAAATGCTCTGGTCGTCATCGCCGACGCAGCAAATATTCCGCCCGGCCTGCGCCAGAAGCCGGAGCCAGAGATACTGCACGACATTGGTATCCTGGTATTCATCGACCAGGAGATAGCGGAATTGCCGGTGATACTGGGCGAGGACATCGGGATTTTCGCGCAGGATGTCGGTCACATGCAAAAGGAGATCGCCGAAATCGGTGGCGTTGAGCGCCTTGAGCCGGGCTTGATAGGCGCCGTAAAGCGCCAGCATGCGCCCGCCGGCGAGATCGCCGGCCGCCGCCGGCATCACCCGCGCCGGCCCCTCGCCGCGATCCTTCCAACGCTGGATCTGGTTCATCAGGAGCGGCGGCGGCCAGCGTTTGGCGTCGATCCGCTCGGCCTCCATCACTTGTTTGAGAAGACGAAGCTGATCATCGGCATCGAGAATGGTGAAATTGGCCTGAAGTCCGGCGAGCGAGGCGTGGCGGCGCAGCAGGCGCGCGGCGAGCGCGTGGAAAGTGCCGAGCCACAGCCCCTCCACCGGGCGGCCGAGGATCGCCGCCACCCGCTCGCGCATCTCGCGCGCCGCCTTGTTGGTGAAGGTGACGGCGAGGATCTGCCCCGGGCTCGCCCGGCCGGTGAGCAGGATATGGGCGAAGCGGGTGGTCAGAACCCGCGTCTTGCCGGTGCCGGCGCCGGCCAGCACCAGAACCGGACCCTCCAGCGTCTCGACAGCCATGCGCTGCTCGGGGTTCAGCCGCGCGAGATGCTCGGCCATCATGGGTCTCCCGGGCTTTGCCGCGTCAGGGCCGGGCAGGGTGTGGGGAAAGTGCTCACCAAGGGGGTATAGAACGCATGGCGATGGCATCCAACCCGCGATCCCGGCGGCCGGCGCCGGCGGCATGAAGCTTCTCAAGATCCTGCTCGAAGCCTCGGCGCGGCAGGGGCGGCCGTTGCTCGCCATCGCCATTTTCGGCGGGCTGCTGATCCCGCCGCTCGCGCACGCGCTGCGCCGGGTGATCCTCCCGGAGGTGCTGGCGCTGACCACGCTGGTCCTGCTCAGGATCGACATTCCCGCCGCTTTCGCCCATCTCCGCCGGCCGGGGCGGCTGGCCCTGATCATCGGGTTTCATCTGCTGATCTGCCCGCTGATCGCCTTCGCGGTGGTGCGCGCGCTGCCGCTCGATCACGGTATCGCCGCCGGTGTGGTGGTCTTCGCGACCGGCTGCGGCGCGCTCTCGGCGCCGGCTTTCGCGCGCCTGGTCGGGCTCGATCCGGAATTGTCGCTGCTGATGACCCTCGGCACCACGTTTCTGGTCCCCCTCACCGCGCCGCCGATCGTGTTCGCGCTGACCGGGATCGATCTCGCGATCGGGCCGGCGGCGTTCATGCTGCGTCTCGCGCTCACCATCGGGCTGCCGCTTCTGGTGGCCCTCGGTTTGCGTCGCGCGATCGGCCGGGACCGGCTCGGCGAGATCGGCGGTGCCGTCGATGGCGGGGTGGTGTGGCTGCTGGTGCTCTATGGATTTGGGGTCATGGACGGGCTCGCGGCCCGGCTCGGCGCCGATCCGCTCTGGGTGGTGGCGGCGGCGCTTGCCGCCTTCCTCGCCGATTTCGGGCTCAATCTGATCACCGCCGTCGCGTTTTTTCCGCTCGGCCGGGCCGGCGCGGCCTCGGTCGGGCTGGTCTCGGGCAATCGCAACATGGCGCTCTATCTCGCCGTGCTCCCGGCCGGCGCCGATCCCAGGCTCGGTCTCTTTTTCGCCCTCTGCCAGTTCCCGCTCTATCTCAGCCCATTCCTGCTGCGCCCGCTTTATCGCCGGCTGATGGCGCGCCCGGTTTCGGCCTGACGCCGAGGATATGGGCGATGGCATAGGTGAGGTCGGGGCGGTTCAGGGTGTAGAAATGGAATTCATCGACGCCGTTGGCTTGCAGGAGACGCACCTGCTCGGCGGCGATCACCGCGCCGACGATGCGGCGGAGTTCGGGGTCGTCCTCGGTGCCGGCGAAGAGATGCCCGAGCCAGGCCGGAACACTCGCCCCGCAGAGCGCGCTGAACCGCGCCGCCTGGGCGTAGTTCGAGACCGGCATGATGCCGGGGACGATCGGGGCGGTGAGGCCGGCGGCGAGGGCGCGGTCGAGAAAGCGGAGATAGGTGTCGGTTTCGAAGAAATACTGGGTGATGGCGCGGGTCGCGCCGGCGTCGAGCTTGCGTTTGAGATTGTCGAGATCGGCCTCCGGGCTCGGCGCCTGGGGATGGGTCTCGGGATAGGCGGCGACCGAAATCTCGAACGGCGCGATGCGGCGAAGGCCGGCGACGAGATCGGCGGCGTAAGCGTAGCCCTCCGCGTGCGGCTGATAGGGCTCGCCCGGTGGCGGATCGCCGCGGAGGGCAACGATATGCCGCACCCCCGCCGCCCAGTATTGCCGGGCGATGGCGTCGATCTCGGCGCGGCTCGCGCCGATGCAGGTGAGATGCGCCGCCGGGGTGAGGGTGGTTTCCTGGACGATGCGCGCGACCGTCGCATGGGTGCGGGTCTGGGTGGTGCCGCCGGCGCCATAGGTGACCGAGACGAAGCGCGGCGCGAGCCGCTCGAGGCGCCGGATGCAGCTCCAGAGTTGCGCCTCGAGGGCGGCGTTGCGCGGCGGGAAAAACTCGAAGGAGAGCAGCGGCGGCGGCTGCGCGGCATCGCGCGCCGGGAGTCCGGCGATGCGCGGGCCGGTCAGCCAGCGCTCGAGGGTCGCCGGCGATGAGGCGGAGCCGTTCGGCGGCGGGGCGGCGGCGGGCATGGAACCAACTCCTCGAAAGCGCGGGAAACGCGCTGGTTTTGTTCACCAAATCGGCCGCCGCCGCAAGCGCGCGATGCGGCAAAGCTTTACGCCGGGCCCGCGCGACCCTATTTCACGGGGAACAGCTTGGCGGCGGCGCGCCGGTGCCCGGCTTTCTGGACTGGCCCCCGGCCCCACGACAAGGATCCCCGCATGAGCCGCTGGCTTTCTCCCCTTGCCCTGCCGCTTGCCATATCGCTCCTCGCCCTCCTCGTCACCGCCTGCGCTCCGCGCCCACCGGCGGACGACAAGGAGGCGGTCGCCGATTACCGGGAGACCAACGACCCGCTGGAGCCGACCAACCGGTTTTTCTACAAGACCAACGACCAGCTCGACGCGGTGACGCTGAAGCCGGCGGCAGAGGCCTATCGCTATGTCCTCCCCGATGGCGCGCGCGAGAGCGTCCACAACATGCTCGTCAACCTCAACGACCCGACGGTATTCTTCAACGACGTCGTCGAGGCCGAGCCGCGCCGCGCCGGCGATACATTGATGCGTTTCCTGATCAACTCGACGCTCGGCGTCGGCGGGTTCTTCGACGTCGCGAAGCACTGGGGCTATCCCAACCACGACGCCGATTTCGGCATGACGCTGGCGCTCTATGGCGTGCCGCCGGGGCCGTATCTGTTCCTTCCCATCATCGGTCCGTCCAACCCGCGTGATCTCGCCGGCTTCGGCGTCGATATCGCGGATTGGCCGTTCACCTGGATGGCCAACGGCACCACGATTTACGCCTTGGAGTGGGCCTATTATGGCCTCAACGCCATCGATGTGCGCTCGCGCGTGCTGGATTCGCTCGATCAGGTGCAAAAAACCGCGCTCGACCCCTACGCCACCATCAGGAGCCTCTATCGCCAGCGCCGGGAGAGCCAGATCGAGGCGATCCGCAACGATCATCGCGCCACCGTGCCGGCCTGGTTCCCGGCGCCGGCGACGCAAACCGAATAACCCGCGAGCGGGCTCGCGGTTGCTCCGGTTTTTCCCCGAGGAAGAGAGAGACCATGCTGAAAAGACGTCAGGTTTTCCCCCTCATTGGCCTCGCCCCGGCGCTGCTGTGGCGGCGGCGCGCGCAGGCCGCCGATCCCGCCGGCTTCGTGCGCGAGGTGGGTGATCAGCTCGTCGGCGTCATCAACGGCCCCGGCTCGACGGTCGACAAGCGCGGCCAGATCCGCCAGATCATCGACCGTTTCGTCGATGTCGACGGTATCGGCCGCTTCTGCCTCGGCCGTTTCTGGCGCCTCGCGACGCCGCCGCAGCGGCAGGACTATCTCGCCTTGTTCCATCAGGTGCTGGTGACCAGCATCTCCGGCCATCTCGGCGAATATAAGGGGGTGCGCTACACGCTGGGGCGCGTCTCTCCGCACGACGATACGGTCTGGGTCGGAACCACGATCTTTCGCCCCAACAACCCGCAGGCGGACGTGCAATGGGTGATCGCGACCGTCGATGGCGGCCAGAAGATCGAGGATCTGGTGGTCGAGGGCACCAGCCTCCGCCTCACCCAGCGCAGCGATTACGCGGGCTTCCTCCAGCACAACGGCGACAACGTCCAGGCGCTGATCGATGCCATGCGGCGCACCCTGGCGCAGGCTTCCCAGGGTTAGCCTTCCCGGGGATGGGGCGGCGCGCGCTCGCTCCGATAAACCAGCATCTCATAGCCATCGCGGGTGAACGCGCCGGTCTCGCGCATGCCGATTCCGCCGAGCACCAGGCGCGAGGCGACGTTGTCGGCGCGCGCCACGGCGACGATCCGGGGAAGACCCGCCTCTTCATGGGCAAAACGCAGCGCCGCCCCCGCCGCCTCGCGCGCGAGACCCTGGCCGCGCGCCTCCGGCCACAGCGCGAAACGGAGCGCCGGGCCGAGCCCGTCGGGCCGCGCCATGATCCCGGCGATGCCGACGAACCGCCCAT
>JAKCCP010000160.1 GCA_021841985.1 Pseudomonadota bacterium
TCCTCGATGCGCCCCTCCCGGACAATTCTCCAGGGATGCGGGTCTGGGGGCGCTGCCCCCAGCGGGTCCAGGGCGGAGCCCTGGCCTTCCCTTCACTCCGCCGTCACGCCGCCGCGGTGAGGCGTTTGACGAAGGCGGAGAGGCGGTGGCGGCGGAGTTCGGAGCGGGCGGCGGAATCGTTGGTCATGTAGTTGAGCTGGACGACGGTGCGCGGGCCGACGAAGGTTTTATGCCCGTGCCAGGCTTCGGCGCTGTTCGGAAAGACCAGGAGGGTGCCGTTCACCGGCGGCACCTCGACGGCGAAATCCTCGAGATCGCGGCTCCGGAGCAGGCGGAGACACCCCTCATGCTGGTTCCAGGCGGCGGTTTCGGGGTTGAGATAGAGCAGCACGGTGACGCGCTTCGCGGTCGAATCGCAATGGATGTGCCCGTCGCGCTCGGTGGATTGGCCGCGCAGCGTCACCATCGTCGGCGCGTCATCGAGGTCGAGGTTGAACCGTTCGGCGATGGCGGCGCGAAAGCGCGGCCCCTCGAGTTCGCCGATCAGGGCCGCGGCCTGGGGCCCGAGGCTGAGCGAGGCGATCGGGAACGAGCCGCGCTTGGCCATGCGCGGCAGATCGCCAAACACCGCCGGCAGCGCCGATTCGGGCACGAAATGCGGCACGACGACATGGGGGAAGGGGGCGGTCGCGATCGTGGTCGCGCGCAGGCGGTCATAATCGAGGGTGAACATCGCGGGCTCGCTCAGGGTTGATCAGGCGGACATATAGCATGTTTCCCCGCCGCTTCATCCACCCCGGTTGCTCGCCGCCGCCCCCGGCGCTATGGGCGGGCCAGCATGGACGACCAGACCCGAGCGCGGGCCGGCGAAGGCCCGCTCGCCACCTATCGTGCCCGCCTCGCCGCCGGCGATCTCGCGACCGATCCCGCTCAGGCGCTCGCCGCGGAGCGGTTGCAGGAGCTGTGGGCGCGGCTCCGCGACCATGACCCCCGTCCGTCGCCGGCGAGCCATGGGCTGCTCGCGCGCTTCCTCCGCCGCAAGCCGGCCGAGGGCGCCCCGGATGAACGGCCGCATGGGCTCTATCTGGTGGGCGAGGTCGGGCGCGGCAAATCGATGCTGATGGATATGTTTTTCGCGACCGTCCCGCTCGCGCGGAAGCGCCGCATCCATTTCCACCGCTTCATGCAGGAGGCGCATGCCAGCGTGCATCACTGGACGCAGCGTCACCCCGAGGGCGCGGACCCGATCCCGCCGCTCGCCGACGCGATCGCCGAGGCCGCTTCCCTCCTCTGTTTCGACGAGTTCCAGATCAATGATATCGCCGACGCGATGATTCTCGGGCGCCTGTTCGAGGCGCTGTTCGCGCGCGGGGTGGTGGTGGTCGCGACCTCCAACACGCTGCCTGACGATCTTTTTCGCGGCCAGCCCGGGCGCGATGCGTTCCTGCCGTTCATCGCCCTGATCGAGAGCCATCTCGACGTCCTGGTGATGGAGGGCGGGCGGGATTGGCGCCGGCGGCGGCTCGAGACCATGGCCGCCTGGTGGGTGCCGGCGGACGCGCGGGCGGAGGTCGCGCTCGATGAGATCTTCGCGGCGCTCGCCGAGGGGGAGCGGCCGGCGCCGGCCCGTCTCAACGTCATGGGACGGCGCTTCCTGGTCCCGCTCGCGGCGGGCCGGGTCGCGCGCTTCGATTTCGCCGCGTTGTGCGGGGCGGCGCTCGGCGCCGGGGATTATCTCGCGCTCGCGACCCATTACCAGGCGCTGGTGCTCGATGCCGTGCCGCGCCTTTCCCCCGATAATTTCGACGAGGCGCGGCGCTTCATCACCCTGATCGACGCCCTCTACGACCACCGCGTCAAGCTGTTCGCTTCCGCCGCGGCGCCGCCGGACGGCCTCTACCGCGACGGCGAAGGGGCGCGGGCGTTCGAGCGCACCGCCTCGCGGCTGATCGAGATGCAAAGCCGCGCCTATCTCGCGCTCACCCATCTCACCTGAGGGAAACAAAAAAATAAGAAAAAGCTCTTTTTTGAAAAAACTTTTCCCCTGAGCAGTGCCTGCGGCACTGCTGCTCCGAGAAACCGGGATAAAAGTTTTTTTCTTCTTTTTCGGAAGTCAAAAGAAGATTTTTACTGACCTTCTTGTGATCTCACAGCAGAAATTCAAATGCCCGCGCGCTTTTCTCCTTGATCCGCTCGAGCCATGACCGCCGCGCCCAGGTTTGCGGGTCGATCGGGCGCGAGGCGGCGACATCGTCGGCGAACAGCGCCTCCATCCGCTGGGCGAAGCCGCGATCGAGGATGACAGCGTTGATTTCATTATTGTATATTACGCTTCGCCAATCGAGATTGGCCGAGCCCACGGTCGCCCAGGCGTGATCGATCACCGCCGTCTTGGCGTGCAGGAAGACACCGCGGCGCTCGAAGATCTTCACCCCGGCCTCCAGGAGATCCTCGTAATGGGCGCGACCGGCGGCGATCACGGTGGCGCTGGAGCTATGCGCCGGCACCACGATCTCGACATCGACGCCGCGCCGCGCCGCCGCTTCCAGGGCGTGGTCGAGATCGGGGGTCGGGGCAAAGAAGCCGGTGGTGAGGTGGATCGAGGTCCGCGCCAGCGAGATCGTCACCAGAAGCGTGCGGTAGATCAGCGTCCGGTGCCGCGAGGGCGTGCCATCGATCGCCTGCACGAGGGCATCGCCGCGCCGCGTCGCCGGCGGCGGCGGCGGCGGGAGGGGCGGGCCGTGCTGGCCCTTCCAGGTTTGCTCGAAAATGCGTTCGAACTGCTCGACCACCGGCCCCTCGATCCGGACATCGGTATCGCGCCAGGCCAGTTTCGCCGGGTCCACCGGCCGGCCGCGGCGGGTCTGGCGGCGGATGTCATAGACCTGGTTGATATTGACGCCGCCGGTGATCGCGATGGCGTCATCGACGACCAGGAGCTTGCGGTGGTCGCGCCGGTTGAGATCGAGGGGAAGGCCGGTGAAGAACCCGACCGGGTGATATTCGAGCACAAGCACGCCACCCTGGCGGAGCCGCGCGATCAGGGAAGCCGGGGTATCGAGCGAGCCGAAACTGTCGAAGATGAGGTTGACCTCGACCCCCTGGGCGCGTTTGGCGAGCAGAAGATCGCCGAAGCGGGCACCTTCCACGGGATCGAACTCGTAGCTCTCCATATCGATCCGCCGCCGCGCGCCGTCGATGGCGGCGGCCAGGGCGGCGTAGGTCTGCTGGCCATCGGTGAGGAGGGTGACGGCGTTGCCGGCGACGAAGGGGATGTGGGTGACCCGTTCCTCCTGGCGGCGCATGAGGTCGAGGGTGCCGCTCGGGTCGTTGTTCGTGCGCGCGGCGGCGGCGATGTCGGCATCCACCGCCGGCAATGAGGCGCAGCCGGCAAGGGCCAAAAGGAGGGCGGCGAGGGGCGGGAACGGCCGATGGCACTTTCGCATGCGAATCATCCGAGGGGGCCGGTTCCTTTACTCTTTCTTCGGACCCGCGCGGCACAATTCTCCGCATCGTGATCCGTTGCGCGGCGAAAGCCCGGTGGGGAGAGGCTGATGGACGATCTGCTGGTCGATTTTCTGACCGAAACCAATGAGAGCCTGGCCGAGCTGGATGTCGCGCTGGTGAAGCTCGAACGCGCGCCGGACGATCAGGAAACCTTGTCGCTGATTTTCCGTCTCGTGCATACGATCAAGGGCACGTGCGGCTTTCTCGGCCTGCCGCGGCTGGAGCGCGTCGCCCATGCCGGGGAGAATGTGCTCGGCCGGGTGCGGGACGGCAAGCTCGCCGCGAGCAGCGATATCGTCAGCGCCGTTCTCGCCTCGCTCGATCGGATCAAGCTGATCCTCGCCGGCCTCGCCGAAACCGGGACCGAACCGGCCGGGGACGATGCCGCGCTGATCGCGACCCTCGATGACGCCGCCGAAGGGCGCCTCCCGGCCGCGCCCATCGCCGCGGCCGCGCCGCCGGCCACCGAGACGGAGCGCGCGCCGGCGGACGATGTGGCGTTTGCCGATCCCAGCGCGGGCGAGGCGCCGTTGCCGCCCGTCGCCACTGTGCCCACGCCTGCCGCTCCCATCCCTGTCACGCCCACCCCCATGCCAGCGGCGGATGCGCCGCGCGAGGGGGGGGAGGCGGTGGTCGCCGGGCAGACCATCCGCGTCGGCGTCGACGTGCTCGAACATCTCATGACCCTGGTGAGCGAGCTGGTGCTGACCCGCAATCAGCTCCTCCAGCTCGCCCGCACCCAGGAAAACGGCGCCTTCGCGGTGCCGCTGCAACGCCTGTCGCATATCACCTCCGATCTCCAGGAAGGGGTGATGAAAACCCGCATGCAGCCGATCGGCAATGCCTGGAACAAGCTGCCGCGGCTGGTGCGTGATCTCGCCCACGAACTGGGCAAGAAAATCGATCTCGTGATGATCGGCGCCGATACCGAACTCGATCGCCAGGTGCTGGAGCTGATCAAGGATCCGCTCACCCACATGGTGCGCAACAGCGCCGATCACGGCCTCGAGCGGCCGGAGGCGCGGCGCGCCGGAGGCAAGCCGGAAACCGGGCATATCACGCTGAATGCCTTCCACGAAGGCGGCCACATCATCATCGAAATCGCCGATGACGGACGTGGCCTCGATCTCGCGCGCATCCGCGCCAAAGCCCAGGCGCAAGGGCTCGCGAGCGAGGCCGAGCTGGCCGCGATGAGCGAGAGCCAGTTGCAGCGCTTCATCTTCCACCCCGGCTTCTCGACCGCCGCCAGCGTCACCGCGGTCTCCGGCCGCGGCGTCGGGATGGACGTGGTGAAAACCAATATCGAGCGCATCGGCGGCACCATCGATCTGAAAAGCGTCCCCGGCCAGGGCAGCACCTTCACCATCAAGATTCCGCTGACGCTCGCCATCGTCTCGGCGCTGATCGTCGAGGCCGGCGGCGAGCGTTTCGCCATCCCGCAGATCAGCGTCGTCGAGCTGGTCCGCGCCGGCAGCGAGGGGCGTGCCGACGGCGACCAGCCGGTCATCGAGCGGATCAACGCGACGCCGGTGCTCCGCCTGCGCGACCGGCTGCTGCCGCTGGTCAACCTGCGCGATGTCCTCGCGCTCGGGAGCGGGGAGGAGACGGCGGGCGAGCTTTACATCGTCGTCGCCCAGGTCGGCTCCAGCCTGCTCGGCATCATCGTCGATCGGGTTTTCGATACCGAGGAGATCGTGGTCAAGCCGGTGGCACCGATTCTCCGCCATATCACCATGTTCAGCGGCAATACCATCCTCGGCGACGGCTCGGTGATCATGATCCTCGATCCCAACGGCATCGCCCGCGCGACCGGCAGCGGCAGCGCCGGCGACCAGCGCAGGCATATCGCCGAGGCCGCCGAGGACGTGACCTCGGCATCCAGCACCGCGATGCTGCTGTTCCGCGCCGGCGAGGCGGCGCCGAAAGCGGTGCCGCTCGGCCTCGTCGCCCGCCTCGAGGATATTCCGCGGGCGCGGATCGAGGTCTCGTCGGGGAAGATGGTGACGCAGTATCGCGGCCGGCTGATGCCGCTGGTCGCCTTCGACGGCGTGCGCGGCGAAGGCGAGACCCAGGCGGTGCTGGTGTTCAGCGATGGCGAGCACAGCATGGGGCTGATGGTCGATGAGATCATCGATGTCGTCGATGAGGTGCTGCGCATCGAACTCGGCACCGAAACGCCGGGCCTGCTCGGGACGGCGGTGATCGCCGGCCACGCGACCGACGTCATCAACACCGATTACTGGCTGCGCGCGGCGCAACAGGATTGGTTCCGCGGCTCCGGCAAGGACACATTGGCCACCGCGCCGCATGTTCTCATCGTCGAGGACAGCGATTTTTTCCGCCAACTGCTGGTGCCCTCGCTCGCCGCGGCGGGGTATCGCGTCACCGCCGCCGCGAGCGCGGCGCAGGCGCTGAAACTGCGTGAGGCCGGCACCAGGATCGATGCCATCATTTCCGACATCGTGATGCCGGACATGGATGGTCTCGCTTTCGCCCGCCAGATCCGCGATGGCGGCGCCTGGGCGTCGCTGCCGATGATCGCGCTGTCGGGCCGTGTCGAGCCGGCCGATATCGAGGCCGGCCGCGAGGCCGGATTCACCGATTACGTCGCCAAGTTCCAGCGCGAGGCGCTGCTGGTCAGCCTGCGGCAATGCCTGGGTCAAACGGTGGAGCAATGAGGAAAGAAAGCCGATGAGCGCAACCCTGATGGAAAAGCCGCGCGAGGGCGAGATCGCGCGCGACACGGAAGCGAGCGGCGAGCAGGTTTTCGTCACCCTGATGCTCGCGGACCAGCTCTGCGGCATTCCGGTGCTGATGGTGCGCGACGTGCTTTCGGCGCAGAACATCACCCGGATCCCGCTGGCGCCGGCGGAGATCGCCGGCAGCCTCAATCTCCGCGGGCGCATCGTCACCGCGATCGACCTCCGCCGCCGCCTCGGTCTGCCGCGGGTCGAGGGAGAGGCGGCGCGGATGGCGGTGGTCACCGAACAGAGCGGCGAGCTTTATGCCTTCCTCGTCGATCAGGTGAGCGAGGTTCTGAGCCTCCCGGGGCGTGATTTCGAGCGCAACCCCCCCACTTTGCCGCCGGTCTGGGCCAATCACAGCCGCGGCATCTATCGGCTTTCCGGCCGGCTGATGGTGGTGCTCGACGTGGCCCGCATCCTCGCCCTGGCCCCCGTTCAATAACGCGCGCGCAAGGGGAACGCCGATGACCGCCGAAGGCTGCGTCTGTCTCGTGGTCGATGACAGTCGCGTCGTGCGTAAGGTCGCGCGACGCATTCTGGAGACCCAAGGGTTTGCCGTCGAGGAAGCCGAGGATGGCCAGAAGGCGCTCGACGCCTGCCGCCGGCAATTGCCCGGCGTCATCCTCCTCGACTGGAACATGCCGGTGATGAACGGCATCGAGTTCCTGCGCGCCCTGCGCCGGGAATTCGGCCCCGACCGGCCGACGGTGGTGTTCTGCACCACCGAGACCGAGATGAGCTTCATCGAGCAGGCGATCGAGAGCGGCGCCCAGGAATTCATCATGAAGCCGTTCGACGAGGGGATTCTGCTCGGGAAATTCGCCCAGGTGGGTCTGCTTTGATCGCCGCTAGCGCGACGGCCACCGCGCCTCGGTCGGGGACGACCGGCGGCGAGGCCAAAATCCGCGTCGCCATTTGCGACGATTCCCTGGTCATCCGCGGTGCCCTCGCGCGGATGCTGGAGGCGGAGCCGGATTTCACCGTCGCCGCCCGCGTCGCCGACGGCGCGCAGGCGGTGGCGACGGTGCGCCGCCTGGCCGCGACCACGCCGGTCGATGTCCTGATCCTCGATATCGAGATGCCGGTGCTGGACGGCATGGCGGCGCTGCCGCAACTGCTCGAAGCCGATCCCGGATTGCGGGTCATCATGGCCTCGACGCTGACCACCCGCGGGGCGGAGATCGCGCTTCGCGCGCTCCGTCTCGGCGCCGCCGATTACGTGCCCAAACCGTCCACGGCGATGATCGCCGACGATTCCTTTCGCCGCGAACTCGTCGCCAAGATCCGTGGCCTCGTCCGTCTCCGCCGGGCCGGGACAAAAGCGGCACCGGCGGCACCGGCGGCGCCGGTCGTGCTCCGCCCCGGCCCGGCGCGGCCGCCGCGTCTGCTCGCGATCGGCAGTTCCACCGGCGGGCCGCAGGCGTTGTTCACCCTGGTGCCGGCGCTCGGAAAAGCGCTTTCGGTGCCGGTGGTGCTGACCCAGCACATGCCGGCGACCTTCACCCCCATCCTCGCCGAGCATCTCGGCCGCCTCGGCGGCATGCCCTGCGCCGAGGCGCGGGACGGCGAGACGCTGCGGCCGGGGCATATCCATCTCGCGCCCGGCGACCGCCATCTGCTGATCCAGCGTGACGGCGCGACCCTCCGCGCCAGGCTCAGCACCGATCCGCCGGTCAATTTCTGCCGCCCCGCCGTCGATCCCATGCTCCTGAGCGCCGCCAGCGCCTGCGAGGGGCGGGTGCTCGTCGTGATGTTGACCGGCATGGGCCATGACGGGCGCGACGGCACCAGCGCCGTCATCGCCGCCGGCGGCGCCGCGATCGCCCAGGACGAGGCATCGAGCGTCGTCTGGGGCATGCCCGGCGCCATCGCCCAGGCCAGGCTCTGTCACGCCGTTCTGCCGCTCGCGCGCATCGCGCCAAAAGTTCTGGAGATGATCGGACGATGACACCGGCGGCTTTCGAGGTCTTCGCGACCCTGCTCAAATCCCGCTCCGGTCTCGCGATCGGGCCGGACAAGCTCTATCTCCTGGAAACCCGCCTCGCGCCGCTGCTCCGCGCCCATAATATCGTCGATCTGGAAGCGCTGGCGCTGGCGCTGCGTGGTGGCGGCAATGCCATGCTCGCCGCCGCGGTGGTCGAGGCGATGACCACCAACGAGACGTTTTTTTTCCGCGATGACAAGCCGTTCGTGCATTTTCGCGGCCAGGTTCTGCCGCAGCTCGCGGCGTCCCGCCCGCCCGGCGCCGGGCTCCGTTTCTGGTCGGCGGCGGCGTCCACCGGGCAGGAGGCCTATTCGCTGGCGATGATCGCCGCCGAAGGCCAGGCGCTGCTCGGCGGGCGGCGGGTCGAGATCGTCGGCACCGATATCGCGCGCGAGCCTCTGGCGCGCGCCCGCGCCGGGCTATACACCC
>JAKCCP010000386.1 GCA_021841985.1 Pseudomonadota bacterium
GAACACGTGCGGCAGGCTGAGCAGCGGGCAGTGGAGATCGAAATCGGGCAGCGCCGCGCCGGTCGCGACCACCTGGATACCCCCCGGCTCGATCCCCGGCAGCGCGGCGCACAGCCGGGCCAGTTCCGGCTGCACTTCGAGGATGATACGCGCCCCGCTTGCGGCGACCAGCTTCACGTAGCGGATGAATTGCAGCGTGTCACCGAACCCCTGCTCGGCATGAAGCAGGAGGGTGCGCCCGGCGATGTCCTCGCCTTGCCAGCACGGCCGGGAAAACCCCCGCGCCGCCGCCGTGATTTGTCGCCGGCGGTGCTCGAACAGCGCGAACCCTTCCCGCATATGGGTGCCGCTGGTGAGCAGGGCGAGGGCGAGATTGACCGCGATATCCGGATCGGCCGGGTTGGCCGCGACCCCCCGGCGAAGCGTCGCGATCGCCGCCTCGATCCGGCCGAGGCCGAGGAGCGCGATGCCCTTGTTGCTTTCGACGCGCGCGAGGCCGGGATGGTATTCCAAGGCAAGGTCGGCGGTGGCGATCGCGCGATCATATTGCCCCATTTCGGCCAGCGTCGCGGTCAGCGTCGCATAGGCATCGGCGTCGCCCGGCGTTTGGCGCAAAACCTCGGTGCAGAGCGCGATCGCCGCCTCGAAGCGGCCGAGGGCGCGGAGCGCGCTCGCATGGTTGACGAGAAGGGCGGGGAGCGCGATGCCGGCGGCGCGGGCCGCCTCGCAGGCGCCGAGGGCGGCTTCCGGCTGGTCCGCGAGTTCGAGCATGAAAGCGAGATTGACCCAGGCCTCGGCATTGTCGGGCGCGCTGGTGACCGCGGCGCGGAAGGCGCTGGCGGCGTCGGCCGGGCGGCGGAGCGCGTGCAGCGCCATGCCGAGATTGAACCAGACCGGCGAGGCCTGCGGCCGCGCCGCCAGAACCTCCCGATAGGTGGCAACCGCGGCCTCGATCTGGCCCATGAGGTGCTGGCAGCGGCCGAGGCCGAATTTGGCCTCGACGAGATCGGGCGCGCCGGCAACCGCCTCGCGATAGGCGGCGGCGGCGGCCTGGGCCCGCCCGTCCTGTTCCAGCGCGGCGCCGAGGAAAAGATAAAAGCGCGGCGCCGGGGCCAGCGCCAAGGCCTGGCGGAACAGGATCGCCGCGGTCGCCGAGCGGTTCTGCGATAAATGCAACAGCCCCCGCCGGTAGCGCGCCTCGGCGCTATCGGGGAAATGGCTGATGGCGACGAGATAGGCCCGCTCCGCCGCTTCCGCGGCGCCGGATTGCTGCAGGGTGGAGGCGTTTTCGAGGATCTGGTCGAGGGTCATGGGCCACCTGCGGCTGTGCTCGGCTTGTATTTCACCATTGCCCGGTAAAGACCCGATTAATCCCGCGCCGGCGCTCTTGCCCCGCCGACCCGCAAGGGAATATAGGAAGCACGACGCCACAGCCCGGCCGCGCGGCGCGGGGGGGCGCAAGGCGCGCCCGCCGGAGAGGGTTTCGGCGAGGACGGGCCACATCACCGGGCCGGGGGGCAAATCGGGGATAACCGACGGACATCATGCACCCATTTCATGCGCTTTGCCATCAGACCCTGGCCGATATCCGCGCCCAGGGACGCTATCGCAGCTTCACCCCGCTCGGGCGCAACGCCGAGCGCTTCCCGATCTATGAATGGGAGCGGGACGGGCAGAAGCGCGATGTCACGGTGTGGTCCGCCAATGACTATCTCGGGATGGGGGTCGCCGAGGTCACGATGGAAGCGGCCTGCACGGCGGCGCGCAGCCACGGGGTCGGCGCCGGCGGCACCCGCAACATCGCCGGCACCAGCCCGCTGCACGACGCCCTGGAGGCGGAACTCGCCGATCTCCACGGCAAGGAGGCGGCGCTTTTGTTCACCTCCGGCTATGTCTCCAACGACGCCGCGCTGACCACCATTCTCGGCAGCCTCCCCGGGTGGGAGGTGTTTTCGGACGCGAAAAACCACGCCTCGATGATCGCCGGCATGCGTCACAGCCCGGCCAAGCGGCATATCTTCCGCCACAACGATCTCGGCCATCTCGAAGACTTGCTGCGCGCCGCGCCGGCCGCTTCGCCCAAGCTGATCGCCTTCGAGAGCGTCTATTCGATGGACGCCGATATCGCGCCGATCGGCGCCATCGCGGCGCTCGCCCGCCAATACGGCGCCCTCACCTATCTCGACGAGGTCCACGCCGTCGGCCTCTATGGCCCGCAAGGCGGCGGGGTCGCCGAGCGCGACGGGGTCGCCGGCGAGATCGACATCATCGAGGGGACGCTGGCCAAGGGGTTCGGCACCCATGGCGGCTATATCACCGGGCGCGCCGAGGTGATCGATTTCATCCGCTCGACCGCCGCCGGGTTCATTTTCACGACCTCGCTGCCGCCGGTCATCGCCGCCGCGGCGCTGGCCTCGATCCGCTATGTGCGCGCTCATCCCGAGCGCCGGGCGCGGCTGTTCGAGCGCGCCGAGACGCTGAAGCGCCGCCTCGATGACGCCGGCATTCCGCGGCTGCCTTCCGCGAGCCATATCGTTCCGGTGCAGATCGGCGACGCCGCGCGCTGCAAGGCGGTGAGCCGGCGGCTGCTCGACGAATTCGGCATCTACGTGACGCCGATCAATTACCCGACGGTGCCGCGCGGCACCGAGCGTCTCCGCTTCACCCCGGGGCCGTTTCATACCGACGCGATGATGGACGATCTCGTCGCCTCGCTCCGCGCCGTGCTCGATATCCGGGCATCGCGGGCGGCATAAAGCGGACGCCGAGCGCGGCGTCCGGCGTATCCCCGAGCGCTCTCAGCCCCGCATCCCCGAAAGGAGGTGCGGCGCGGCGCGGCGGGTGATATCTTTGTCGAAATTTCGTGCCGGCGCGGGTGATGGAAACCGCGCCCGCCGGGCGGCAGAGATACAGGGCAGCGAGGCGAGGGTGGCCGAACGGATTTTGATGGTGGCGCTGCTCGGCATTCTGCTGGTGGGCTGCCTTTATGTGCTTTCGCCGTTCTTTTCGGCCATTCTCTGGGCGGCGATCCTGGTATTCGCGAGCTGGCCGGTCCATCAGCGCTTGCGCCGCTTCGGGCTCCCGGCTTGGCTCGCGGCGTTGACGATGGTGCTGCTCGCGACGGTTCTCGTTCTGCTGCCGCTCGCCATCGCCTTGCCGGGTGGGGGCAAGGATGTCGCGCATCTTCGCCTCGCGATCCAGGCGGGGCTGCAAAACGGGCTGCCGACAGCGCCGCGTTGGGTTGGCGAAATGCCGATCTTCGGCGCGTTGCTGAGCGACCTCTGGAATAGTTGGGCCGCCGATTTCAACGTCATGGTGGCGTTCTTCCGGCCCTATTTCGGCGCCATCATCGAGGAGGGGCTGCGGCTTCTGCTCGGCATCGCCAATGGCATCGTCGGTTTCGGCGTCGCGCTGTTCATCAGCTTCTTCTTCTATCTGCACGGCGAGGTGATGGGGTTCTGGCTGGTCGCGGCGCTGGAGCGGGTGTTCGGGCCGCAGGCGGCGCGGCTGCGCGCCGTCATCGGCAAGACCGTGCGCGGCACCGTCTATGGCATTCTCGGCAATGCGGTGGTGCAGGGGCTGCTGGTGTTTTGCGGCCTCTGGCTCACCGCCGTGCCCAGAGCGCCGCTTCTCGGCCTGATCGCGGGCTTTCTCGCGACCCTGCCGATCGGGGCGCCGCTGATCTGGATTCCGGTGATGCTCTGGCAGCTCGGCATCGGCGAGACCGCGCACGCGGTTTTCCTCGGGCTTTACGGGCTGATCGTGGTCGCCGGGCTCGACCATGTGATCCGCCCCTATTTCATCGCCCGCGGCGCGCAACTGCCATTCCTCCCGACCGTGCTCGGGGTGCTCGGCGGCGCCATCGGGTTCGGCCTGCTCGGTGTGTTTCTCGGCCCGGTGCTGCTCGGCATCGGCCTCTCCCTGGTCAAGGAATTCGCCAAAGGCGGCAGACCCCGTCCTGATCCCGCGCCGGTGCCGCGGCCGGTCCATGAACCCCCCCGCGTCACGGCGGGTTGAGCGCGGTGCGCGGGCCGAACGCGACGGCCGCGCCGCCGAGGATGCCGCCTCCGCCGCGCTGACCGCCGAGGGCTGGGCGATTCTCGCGCGCCGCCGCAGAACCGCGGCCGGCGAGATCGACCTGATCGCCGAGCGCGCTGGTCTGCTCACCTTCATCGAGGTCAAGGCCCGCGCGAGCCTTGCCGAGGCCGCCGCGTCGCTCTCGCCGCGCCAGCGCCGCCGCCTGCTCGCCGCGGCCGAGATCGTGCTCGCCGAGCAGCCCGGCTGGGGCCGCGCCGGGGTCCGCTTCGACGTGATCGTGGTTGATCGGGCCGGGCGGCTGCGGCGGATCAGCGACGCGTTTCGCGCCGACGATTGAGCGCTATCCGCGCCGCCACGCGTGCAGCCGCGCGAGCCAGGCGAGACCACGTTCGGGCGTATGGTTCTGGCGCCAGAGGCCGGCGGCGGCGCGCAAAGCCTCGCTTCGCGTCGGGTAGGGATGGATGGTCGCGAGGATTTTCTTGAGCCCGAGCCGATGCCGCATCGCCAGCGTCGCCGCCGCCAGCATCTCGCCGGCGCCATGGCCGACGATGGTCGCGCCGAGAATCCGGTCACCGCCCGGCGGCGTCAGGAATTGCACGAACCCCTCGCTCTCACCCTCGATCAGGGCACGGTCGAGTTCGGCGAGATCATAGCGCGTCACTTCGTAAGCGATGCCTTTCTCTCGCGCCTCACGCTCATTGAGACCGACGCGGGCGATCTCGGGGGTGGTGAATGTCACCGCCGGCACCGCGTCATAGTTCGGGCGCAACCGCCAGAGCCAGCCGAACAGGCCGTTCAGTGCGGCGTACCCGCCCTGATGGCCGGCCATGTGGGTGAATTGCCATGGCCCCGTGACATCGCCACAGGCGAGGATATGCGGGTAATTGGTCTGCAGCCAGGGATTGGTCGCGATCGTGCCGCGCTCGGCGAGACGAACGCCGATCTCCTCCAGCCCATAGCCGTCAACCCGCGGCTTGCGCCCGATGGCGACCAGGAGGCGGTCGAAGGCGATGTCGCGTGGCCTGCCTTCGCCCTCGACCCGCAGCGCGAAGCCGTCGCCGGCGCGCGTCACCGCGAGCGCGCGAT
Source organism: Pseudomonadota bacterium (assembly GCA_021841985.1). The sequence goes on from JAKCCP010000386.1 coordinate 5,125, forward strand.
GGCCGGTGAGGAGGGTGATCCCCTGCCGCGCCATGGCCCGTTCGACCATGGCCGCGACCGTTTCGTCCTCACGGATCAACAGCCGGGGCGCGAGTTCGACGATCGTGACCTGGGCGCCGAGGCGGGCGAAGGCTTGCGCCAATTCGCAGCCGATCGGGCCGCCGCCGAGGATGACCAGGCGGCGCGGCAAGTCCTCGAGATTCCAAAGCGTCTCGGAGGTGACGAAGGGGGCGTCGGCGAGGCCGGGCAAAGGCGGAATCACCGGTTCGGCGCCGGCGGCGATGACGACCGCGCGGGTGGTGAGGGTTTCGCCGCCGATCGCAACGCGCCAGGGGTCGAGGAGGCGGGCCTCTCCCACGCGGACATCGACGCCAAGCGCCCGATAGCGTTCGGCCGCGTCATGTGGCGCGATGGCGGCGATGGCGGCGCCAATCCGGGCTCTGGCGGCGGCGAAATCGAGCCCGGCGGCGGCGGCGTGGATCAGCGTTTTCGAGGGGACGCAGCCGGAATTGAGGCAATCGCCGCCCATCCGTCCGCGCTCGATCAGGGTCACGCGGGCGCGGAGCGCAGCCCCGAGATAGGCGGCGACGAGGCCGGCGGCGCCAGCGCCGATGACGATGAGATTGCGATCGAACCGAAGCGGCCGCCGAAAGCGCTGCGGGGTCGCCGCCATCTCAGGCGCGCTTGCGGGCCGAGCGGGCGCGCGCCGGCGCCGGTTGCGCGGCGAGCGGGGCGAGAAGCGGGGCGAGGAAACGGCCGGTATGGCTTGCCGGCGTCGCTGCGATCGCCTCCGGCGTGCCCTCGGCGATGATCCGCCCGCCGCCATCGCCGCCCTCCGGGCCGAGATCGAGGATCCAATCGGCGGTTTTGATCACTTCCAGATTATGCTCGATCACCACCACGGTATTGCCCTGATCGACGAGGGCGTGGAGCACCAAGAGCAGCTTGCGCACATCCTCGAAATGAAGGCCGGTGGTCGGCTCGTCGAGGATATAGAGGGTGCGGCCGGTGGCGCGGCGGGCGAGTTCCTTGGCGAGCTTGATCCGCTGCGCCTCGCCGCCGGAGAGCGTCGTCGCCGGCTGGCCGAGCTTGATGTAGCCGAGCCCGACCTCGCGCAGGATAGCGAGCCGGTCGCGGATGCGGCTTTGCGCGGCGAACAAGGGCTGCGCCTCGTCCACCGTCATCTCCAGCACCTCGGCGATCGAGCGGTCGCGGAATTTCACCTCCAGCGTCTCGCGGTTGTAGCGCTTGCCCTTGCAGACGTCGCAGGTGACGAAGACGTCGGGCAGGAAATGCATCTCGATCTTGATCACCCCGTCGCCCTGGCAGGCCTCGCAGCGCCCGCCCTTGACGTTGAAGCTGAAGCGGCCGGGCTTGTAGCCGCGCGCCCGCGCCTCGGGGAGTTCGGCGAACCAGTCGCGGATCGGCGCGAAGAGATCGGTATAGGTCGCGGGGTTGGAGCGCGGCGTGCGCCCGATCGGCGATTGGTCGATATCGATGATCTTGTCGAGGAATTCGAGCCCCTCGATGCGTTCATGCGGCGCCGGCACCTCGGCCGCGCCCATCAGCCGCCGCGCCGCCGCCTTATAAAGCGTGTCGATGATCAACGTCGATTTGCCGCCGCCCGAGACGCCGGTGACAGAGGTGAACACGCCGAGCGGGATGGCGGCGTCGATCGCCTTCAGGTTATTGCCGCGGGCGTTGATGATTTTGAGCTGTTTGCCGCGTGCGATCGGCCGCCGCCGAGCCGGGATTTCGATGCGGGCGCGGCCGGAGAGATAGGCGCCGGTGAGGCTTTCGGGATGGGCGGCGACCTCGGCCGGCGTGCCCTCGGCGACCACGCGCCCGCCCTCGCTGCCGGCGCCGGGGCCCATGTCGATGAGATGGTCGGCGCTCCGGATCGCATCCTCGTCATGCTCGACGACGAGGACGGTGTTGCCGAGGCGCTGCAGGCGCCGGAGGGTTGCCAGCAGGCGGGCATTGTCGCGCTGATGGAGGCCGATCGAGGGCTCGTCGAGCACGTAGAGCACGCCGGTGAGCCCGGCGCCGATCTGGCTCGCGAGGCGGATGCGCTGGCTCTCGCCGCCGGAGAGACTCGCCGAGCCGCGCGCGAGCGTCAGATAGTCGAGCCCGACATCGACGAGGAAGCGCAGGCGCTCGCCGATTTCGCGCAAAATCCGCTCGGCGATGGCGCGCTTCTGCGGCGAGAGCTGGGCCGCGACGCCGGCGAACCAGTCATGGGCGGCGCGGATCGAGAGATCGGACGCCTCGGCGATGGTCTTGCCGGCCACCTTGACCGCCAGCGCCTCCGGCTTCAAGCGCGCGCCATGGCACACCGCGCAGGGTTTTTCCGCCTGATAGCGGGATAATTCCTCGCGCACCCAGACGCTGTCGGTCTCGCGCAGCCGCCGTTCGAGATTGTGGATCACGCCCTCGAACGGCTTGGTCACGGTATAGGCGCGGACGCCGTCCTTGTAGTCGATCGCGATCGGGGTCGTGCCGCTCCCGAACAGGATCACCTCGCGGAGCGACGCCGGCAGATCTTCCCAGGGCGCGCGCGAACTCGTCTTGAAATGGCGGGCGAGGCTCTGGAGGGTCTGGGCGTAATAGGGGGTATCGGCGCGCGCCCAGGGCGCGATGGCGCCCTCGGCGAGGCCGAGGCGCTCATCGGGGACGACGAGCGCGGGGTCGAAGAAGCTTTCTACGCCAAGCCCGTCACAGGCCGGGCAGGCGCCGTGCGGGCTGTTGAAGCTGAAGAGACGCGGCTCGATCTCCTCGATCGTGAACCCGCTCACCGGGCAGGCGAAGCGGCTGGAAAAAATCATCCGCGCGCCGGTGGCCGCGTCCTCGGCATAGACGATGCCGTCCGAGAGGGCGAGTGCGGTCTCGAAACTGTCGGCGAGGCGGGCGGCGAGATCGGGGCGCACGACGATGCGGTCGACCACCGCCTCCAGCGTGTGCTTGAGCTTGCGGTTCAGCGCCGGCACGCTGTCGATCTCAAAGAGCTTGCCATCGACCTTGACGCGGGTGAAGCCGCGGCGCTGCAACTCGGCGAGTTCCTTGCGGTATTCGCCCTTGCGGTCGCGAACCACCGGGGCGAGCAGGATGAGCCGCGTGCCCTCCGCCAGCGCCAGCACCCGATCGACCATCTGGCTCACCGTCTGCGCCTCGATCGGGAGACCGGTCGCCGGCGAATAGGGCGTGCCGGCACGCGCCCAGAGGAGGCGCATGTAGTCGTGGATTTCGGTGACCGTCCCCACCGTCGAGCGTGGGTTGTGGCTGGTGGTTTTCTGCTCGATCGAGATCGCCGGCGACAGCCCCTCGATGCTGTCGACATCGGGCTTCCCGGCGAGTTCGAGGAATTGCCGCGCGTAGGAGGAGAGGCTCTCGACGTAGCGGCGCTGACCCTCGGCGTAGATGGTATCGAAGGCGAGCGAGGATTTCCCCGACCCTGAAAGCCCGGTGATCACGGTCAGGCTGTCGCGCGGGATGACGACGTCGATATCGCGGAGATTATGCTCGCGCGCGCCGCGCACG
>JAKCCP010000266.1 GCA_021841985.1 Pseudomonadota bacterium
GCCGCGGAGCGACCAAGTGCCGGGCCGATCCATGACCCGATCCATGACCCGATCTGGGGGCGGGCGGCATCGCCATGCCGCTTTCAGGCGCGCACGGCGCCCTTCAGCTCCTTGCCCGCCGGCGCCACTTCGCGGCCGTCATAATGGCCGCAATGGCTGCAAACATGATGCGGGCGCTTCAATTCGCCGCAATTCGGGCACTCGGCATGGGCTTCGTGCCCCAACGCCTGGTGACTGCGCCGCATGCCGCGCCGCGAGGGCGAGGTTTTTCTTTTGGGGACCGCCATGGCTTACGCCTCTCCTGCTCGAATACCGGCCTCACCCGAGGCGGGCGCCGCATTCTCTCGTAAAAGATCGAAGGGCGCGCGTCTAGCAGACACGCAACCCTGCGGCAAGGGGATGCCGGCGCTCAGTGGCGGAGGCGCGCGGCCAGCGTGGCGAAGGGATGGGCCGGGCTGGCTTCCGGCGAGGCGGCGAGTTCGCTGGGCAGGGTCGCCCCCGGGAGACGCGGATAGGGGTCGAGGAGGAGCGCGAATTGCTCCGCCGCGGCCTCGCCGAGATCGAGCACCCCGGCGGTGCAGGCGACGGTATCGATCGCCTCCGGGTCGTCACCCTCCGGCTCGCGCCCGGCGGGGACGAAGCGGAGCAGAAAAGGGGTCGCGATCGTCGCGCTGAAGGGGGTGAGGCTGACGACGCAGATCTGGGTGAAACGGGCGAGGAGGCGGGCTTTCGCGAACACGCTGCCATCGACCGCCGGGAGGAGATGAAAGCGCGCCGCGAGATGGGCGATGGCGGGCAGATCGAAGCGCCGCGCCAGCGCCGCGCGTTCGGCGAGGCGGGCCGCGACCGCTACCGTCTCGCCGGCCGGGGCGAGGCTCGCCATCGCGCGCGGGCGGTGGAATTCCGGCGTCACGGGTGGCCGCCGGCAAGGGTTTCGGGGGAAGGGAAGGCGACCTCGCCGGCGGCGAGGGCGGCGAGATTCTGGCGCGCCAGGGCCGCGTCGCTCGCCATCATGATCGCGGCCAGCGCCCCCGCCCGCGGCGCCGCGCCGCCACGCCAGACATTGCGCGCAAGCGCCGCGGCGAGGGCGGCGGCGTCGCCGGCATCGAGCGCCGCCTCATAGGCGCGGGCGCGGCCATGCAGCGCCTCCCACATCGCCCGCACCTTTTTCCCGACCGAAAGATCGCCGACGCCGAGTTCGCGCAGATTGATGTCCATGTCCGCAAACATGGCGTCGAACACCGCCTGCGCCAGCGCCGGGCCGGGCCGGCGGTCATGGCGCAGGCGGCGGATGAGGAGCGAGACATGGAGCCCGATGAGGTCGAAGCGGCCATCGAGCGTATCGGGAACCGCGAGGACATCATAGAAAAACGGCCGCCGCGCCGCGCCCACGGCGTGGCCATAAAGCGAAAACCCCGCCCGCTCCCGCTGTCCGCGCCGCCAGAAGGCCAAATCCGCCACCCCACCCATCCTCTCGCGTTGCCGGCGCGCGCGGCCCCGGCGCTGAATACGTCTTGCACGCCGCCCCGCGATCGCCGAAAAAGGGCGCGAACCCGATGCCGGACCACGGCGCGGCCGTCCCCGCCGCCATTGTCGAGGCCGCGTGCGAGACATAGCGCCTGGGTTTCGTGGGTCAAATGCCGGTGGTTCGATGCACGGCCGGGAGTTCGGTCATATCGCCGAGGTTTGCTGATGCTCGCCGCCTCCGTTCGCCTGTTCGCGCTGCTCGTCCTGCTCGGTGTCCTCGGCGCGTGCGGCCCCCTCGCGCCGCCGACCCAGGTGCGCGGCAATCCGGTCGACCCCGATCAGCTCGCGGAGCTGGTGCCGGGGGTCTCCACCCGCGCCGACGCGCGATCCCTGCTCGGCACCCCGACCTCGAAGGCGACGTTCGACGACGATACCTGGATTTATATCGGCCAGGTGACCAAGCCGATCGTCGCCGGCACCCTCCACGTCGCCAAACAGCAGGTGGTGATCCTGACTTTCGACGACAAAGGCGTCTTGCGGGCGATCAAGACGCTCGGCCAGAAGGACGCGCTGCCGGTGCGCGTGGTCGAGCGCATCACGCCCTCGCCGGGCGGCAATGTCTCGGCCTGGGATCAGATCGTGAGCGGCATCGGCATGATCAATCCGTTCGGCGGCATGATGGCCGGCATGGGCATGAACGGGGCCGGCATGGGCAGCACCGTGCCCGGCGCCGGCGGCATGATGGGGGGTGGCTTCGGCGGGATGGGGATGGGCGGCGGCATACCGTAGGCCCGGGGTCTCGCGGGCGGCGCGCCAATTTCGCGGATCTGACCCCCGGCCGGGCGGTTTCCCCCCGCCGCGCGCGGTGCTAGAGCGCGGGGACGGACAGCGGTTTTCAGGAGAGCAGGGCAGGCAATGCGTGAGCAACGCGAAGCGCCGGAGAGGGCGCGGTTTTTCGAGGCGCCGCTCGGCGAGGCGGATCCCGAGCTGGCGCGGGCGATCGCGCGCGAACTGGCGCGCCAGCAGGACGGCATCGAGCTGATCGCGAGCGAGAACATCGTCTCGCGGGCGGTGCTCGAGGCGCAGGGCTCGGTGCTCACCAATAAATACGCCGAGGGCTATCCCGGCCGGCGCTATTACGGCGGTTGCGCCGCCGTCGATGTCGCGGAAGACCTCGCGATCGCGCGGGCGCGGGCGCTGTTTTCCGCCGAATTCGCCAATGTCCAGCCGCATTCCGGGGCGCAGGCCAACCAGACCGTGTTTTTGGCCCTGCTCCAGCCCGGCGATACCATCCTCGGCATGAGTCTCGCCGCCGGCGGACATCTGACCCATGGCGCGGCGCCCAATCTCTCGGGCAAATGGTTCCGCGCGGTGCAATATGGCGTCCGCCGCGAGGATGGCCGGCTCGATTACGAGGAATTGGAGCGTCTCGCCCTCGCCGAGCGGCCGAAGCTGATCATCGCCGGCGGCTCGGCCTATCCGCGGATCATCGATTTCGCCCGCATCCGCAAGGTGGCCGACGCGATCGGCGCGTGGTTCATGGTCGATATGGCGCATTTCGCCGGCCTCGTCGCCGCCGGGCTTTACCCGAGCCCGCTGCCGCATGCCCATGTCGTCACCACCACCACCCACAAGACGCTGCGCGGCCCGCGCGGCGGCATGGTGCTGACCAACGATCCCGAGCTTGCCAAGAAGATCAATGCGGCGCTGTTTCCGGGGCTCCAGGGCGGGCCCTTGATGCATGTGATCGCGGCCAAGGCGGTGGCCTTCGGCGAGGCGCTGCGCCCGGAATTCCGCGCCTATCAGGCGCGGGTCGTGGACAACGCCAAGGCGCTGGCGGCGACCCTGGTCGATCAGGGCCTCGCGATCGTCACCGGCGGCACCGACAGCCATCTGATGCTGGTCGATCTCCGCCCCAAGCGGGTCACCGGCAAGGCCGCGGAAGCCAGTCTGGAGCGCGCCGGCATCACCGCCAACAAGAACGCGATCCCGTTCGATCCGGAGAAGCCGGCGATCACCTCCGGCATCCGTCTCGGCACCCCGGCGGCGACGACGCGCGGCTTCGGCGTCGCCGAATTTCGCGCCGTCGGCGAGATGATCGGGGAGGTGCTGGAGGGGCTCGCCGCCAGCAATGACGCCACCAACGCCGCCGCCGAGGCCGCGGTGGCGGCGCGGGTCAGCGCGCTTTGCCGGCGCTTTCCGATCTATTCCCCGCTCTTGCGCGCCGAGGGGTAGGGGCGCGATGCGCTGTCCGTTCTGCGGGCATGAGGATACCCAGGTCAAGGACAGCCGCCCCTCCGATGACGGGGCGGCGATCCGGCGCCGGCGTTTCTGTCCGGCGTGCAGCCAGCGCTTCACCACCGTCGAGCGGGTGCAGTTGCGCGAACTCACCGTGGTCAAGGCCGATGGCAGGCGGGTGCCGTTCGAGCGCGACAAGCTCGCCCGCTCGGTGCGCATAGCCCTCAGGAAGCGCCCGGTGCAGGAGGAGCGGATCGAGCGCATCGTCAACGGTATCGTCCGCCAGTTGGAGGCCAGCGGCGAGAACGACATCGCGAGCCAGCAGATCGGCGAGGCGGTGATGGAGACGCTGCGCGAGGTCGATGAGGTGGCCTATGTGCGCTTCGCCAGCGTCTATCGCGATTTCCGCGAGGCCAAGGATTTCGAGGCCTTCCTCGGCTCCCTCGATGACCCGGCCTGATCCCGCCGACGAGGATCGGGGCCACATGCGGGCCGCCCTCGCCCTGGCGGCGCGGCGGCTCGGCGAGACCTGGCCCAACCCCGCCGTCGGCTGCGTCATCGTCAGCGCCGAGGGCCGGGTCGTCGGCCGTGGCGCGACCGCCCCCGGCGGCCGGCCGCATGCCGAGACCGCGGCGCTGGCCATGGCCGGGGCGGCTTCGCGTGGCGGCAGCGCCTATGTCACGCTCGAACCCTGTTGTCATACCGGCCACACCCCGCCTTGCACCGAGGCCCTGATCGCTTCCGGCATCGGCCGTGTGGTGGTGGCGCTCCGCGACCCCGATCCGCGCGTCAACGGCGCCGGCATCGCCGCCCTGCGCGCCGCCGGAATCCCTGTCAGCGAGGGGGTAATGGCGGACGAGGCGGCCGATCTCACCGCCGGCTTCGTGAGCGGGGTCACAAGGGGCCGGCCGCTGGTGACCCTGAAACTCGCGACCACCCTCGATGGCCGCATCGCAACGCGAACCGGCGAAAGCCAGTGGATCACCGGCGAGCCCGCCCGCCGCGCGGCGCACGCCTTGCGTGGCCGCCATGACGCGGTGCTGGTCGGGGTCGGAACGCTGCTCGCCGATGATCCGCGCCTCACCTGCCGCCTCTCCGGGTTTCGCGCCCGGCCCTTGGTGCGCGTCATCGCCGACAGCCATCTCCGCACCCGGCTCACCGCGAGCGTGCTGGCGAGCCTCGATCTCGGGCCGGTCTGGTTTCTCATCCATGATCGCGCCGATGCCGCGCGCCAGCGCGTTTTCTCCGATCTCGGCGCGCGGCTGTTTCCGCTGCCCGGCGCCGAGGCCGGCGTCGATCTCGCCGCCGGCTTGCGCGCCCTCGGCCAGGCCGGCATCACCCGTTTGCTGGTCGAGGGGGGCGCGCAGCTTGCGGCGGCGCTGCTCCGTGACGATTTGGTGGACCGGCTCGCCTGGTTTCATGCGCCGACCGTGATGGGCGGCGATGGCTGGCCGGCGGCGCAGGGGTTCGGCGTGGCCAGCCTCGCCGCGCTGCCGCGCTTCGCGCGCCGCGCCGTGACCCTGTTCGGGGAAGATGTGTTGAGCGAGTTCGAGAGGACGGCCTAGATGTTCACCGGCATCATCACCGCGCTCGGCGAGGTGCGCGAGATCCGCCCGCTCGGCGCCGGCGCCGATATGCGCCTCGTCATCGCCGCCCCCTGGCCGGATACCGGGGCCATTCCGCTCGGCGCCTCGATCGCCTGCTCGGGCTGCTGTCTCACCGTCATCGCGCGCGGGGCGGACTGGTTCGCCGCCGACGTCTCCGCCGAGACGCTCGCCCGCACCACGCTCGGGCAGTGGCGCGCCGGGAGCCCGGTCAATCTCGAACGCGCGCTTCGCCTCGGCGACGAACTCGGCGGCCATCTCGTCTCCGGCCATGTCGATGGCATCGCCGAAACCCTCGCCGCGAGCCCCGAAAACGGCTCGACCCGCTTTCGCTTTCGTCTGCCCGCTTCACTCGCCCGGTTCGTCGCCGAAAAAGGCAGCATCGCCATCGACGGCGTCTCGCTCACCGTGAACGAGGTCGGGACGCCGGGGAGCGCGGAAGAAAACGATTTCGGCGTCAATATCATCCCCCATACCGCCGCCGTCACCCGGTTCGGCGCCCTCGCCCCGGGGATGGCGGTGAATATCGAGATCGACCTGCTGGCGCGCTATGTCGCGCGGCTCCAGGCGCGGCCATGAAGGACAGAACCATGCCGGATGCGTTGAAAACCGCCCATCTCTCGACCTATTTCGCCACCGCCGAGGAACTGATCGCCGAGGCGCAGGCCGGGCGGATGTTCATCCTCGTCGATGACGAGGACCGCGAGAACGAGGGTGATCTCGTCATTCCGGCGCAGTTCGCGACCCCGGATGCGGTCAATTTCATGGCGCGGCACGCGCGCGGGCTGATCTGCCTCGCGCTCACCCAGGCGCGGATCGAGCAACTCGGCCTGCCGCTGATGAGCCAGTCGAACGGCACCCGCCACCAGACCGCCTTCACCGTCTCGATCGAGGCGCGCGAAGGCGTCACCACCGGCATTTCCGCCGCCGACCGCGCCCACACCATCGCGGTTGCGATCAACCCGGAGGCACGGCGGGCGGATATCACCACCCCCGGCCACGTCTTTCCGCTCGCCGCGCGCGAGGGCGGCGCGCTGGTCCGCGCGGGGCACACCGAGGCGGCGGTGGACATCGCCCGGCTCGCCGGCCTGATCCCCGCCGGCGTGATCTGCGAGATCATGAACGACGACGGCAGCATGGCGCGGCTGCCCGATCTCATCGCCTTCGCCCAGCTCCACAACCTCAAGCTCGGCACCATCGCCGATCTCATCACCTATCGCCGGCGCACCGAGAAGCTGGTGCGAAGGGTGCAGGACGGGCATATCGAGCACGCGATCGGCGGCGACTGGCAGATCTCGGTCTATGCGACCACCGTCGAGCATACCGAGCATCTCGCGCTGGTGAAGGGCGATCTCGGCGCGCCCGGGCCGGTCCTGGTGCGCATGCACGCGGTCGATCTTCTCGACGACATTCTCGGCGGCGCCCACAGCTCCAGCCTGCATGGCGCGATGGCGATGATCGAGCGGGCCGGGCGCGGCGTCGTGGTGCTGCTGCGCGAGCATCGCCCGAACGCGCTCTCGGAGCGGGTGCGCCTGCTCGCCGCCGCCGAGCGGCCGCCGCTCGAACTCCGCAATTACGGCATCGGCGCGCAGATCCTGCTCGATCTCGGGGTGCGCGATCTGATCCTGCTGTCCAACACGCCGCGCACCATCATCGGCCTCGACGGCTACGGCATCGAGATCATCGAGCAGCGGCCGATCGAAGCGCCGGCGGCGGAGGCGCGCCGATGAGCACCGAGGACGCGGCGCCGCCGCGGGCGCCCGAGATTCCCGGCCCGCCGCCCTCCGTCCTGATCGTCCGCGCGCCCTATTATCAGGCGGTGGCCGACGGTCTTTCGCGGGGGGCGGAGGGCATTCTCGATGCCGCCGGGGCGGCGCACGAGACCATCGATGTCGCCGGCGCCTATGAACTCGCCCAGGCGATCCGGCTCGCTCTGCGCGGCGCCAAGCGCTTCGATGGCTTCATCGCGCTCGGCTGCGTGGTGCGCGGCGAAACCGATCACTACGAATTCATCTGCAGCGCCGCGATGAACGGGCTGATGCAGCTCTCATTGACCTATGGCATCGCGCTCGGCACCGGCCTCCTCACCGTCGACACCTTGGCCCAGGCGGAAGCGCGTTCCGGCGCCGACGGCCACAACAAGGGGGCGGAGGCGGCGGTCGCGGCGCTCAAGCAGATCGCCGCCGGCCGTCGCCTCGGGGCGCTGTGATGTGTCGAAAACGCCGATGACCGCAACGCGCCCGCGCACCGCCTCCCGGGTGGCCGCGGTGCAGGCTTTGTTCCAGGCCGAGCAGCGCGAGCAGAGCGTGGAAGCGGTGATGCAGGAATTCATCCGCCACCGTCTCGGCGACCCGCCGGGGGCGGGCGGCTTCGCCGAGGGCCGGGTGCCGGAGGCCGAGGTCGACCTGTTCGCGCGTATCCTGCGCGCCGCCGCGAGCCACGAGGCGCTCGATCACGACATCGCCGCCGCGCTGCCGCCGGAATGGCCGCTCGCGCGGCTCGATGCGGTGCTGCGCGCCCTGCTGCGCGCGGCGGTGGCGGAGATCCTGATGGCGGGCGGGCCGCCGGCGCGGGTGGTGATCAACGAATATCTCGATATCGCGCACGGATTTTTCTCCGGCGAGGAGCCCGGCCTGGTCAACGGCGTTCTCAACCATATCGCCCGCGAGCGCCGCGCGGCGGAATTTTCCGGCCCGCGCTGAGTGGTTTCGCGCCGCCTCGGCAAACCATCCCCCTTATTCACCCAATCCACAGGGGGCGCGGGCACGACGCCGGACGCCGGGCGGGATAGAGTGCCGCCGGCATGAACAAGATCGATCCTGCGCCGCCCGGCGGTGTCGCGCTGCGCCTGCCGCCCTCCAATCTCGAGGCCGAGCAGGCCCTCCTCGGCGCGCTCCTCGCCAATAACAAGGCCTATGAGCGGGTTTCCGAATTCCTCGCCCCCGAGCATTTCGCCGACCCCATCCATGGCCGCATCTATCAATCGATCGCGCGCCGCATCGAGGCCGGGCAGCTCGCCGACGCGGTGACGCTGAAAGCGGAGTTCGAGCATTCCGGCATCCTCGCCGAGGTCGGCGGCACCGCCTATCTCGCCCAGCTCCTCGGCGCCATGGTCGGCATCATCAACGCCGGCGATTATGGCCGCGCCATCCACGATTCCTGGATCCGCCGCCAGCTCGTCGATCTCGGCGAGGTGGTGGTCAACCGCGCCTTCGGCGACGAGGACGCGATCGACGGCCGGGCGCAGATCGAGGCCGCCGAGCAGGCGCTGTTCGACCTCGCGACGCGCGGCTCGGCCGAGGGCGGCTTCATCACCTT
>JAKCCP010000135.1 GCA_021841985.1 Pseudomonadota bacterium
CAGACTGCCCGACCCCGGCGCGCCGCCGCCGTGGATCGACACCGAAACCTTCGCCGCCTTCGCCGCGACCTATCGCCGCACCGGATTTCATGGCGGCCTCAACTGGTACCGCAATATCGACCGCAACTGGGAACTCACGGCACCCTGGCAGGACGCCAAAATCCGCCAGCCCGCGCTCTTCATCGCCGGCGACCACGACGCCGTGATCACCGGACCAATGGGCGCGCGGGCCTTGGAGGCGCTGCCGGACCACGTGCCGGGGCTGGCCCGGACCCTGATTTTGCCCGGCGGCGGCCATCGGGTGCAGCAGTAACTCGCCGCCGAGGTCAGCGCCGCGCGGGTGGATTTTCTCGGGCGCCACTTTCCCCCCGGGCCGGGGTGACGGGTGAGGTTTCAGCTTCCGCTCGCGACCCATGCTAGTGCTCTGAACCAAGCAAATGGGTCACATGATATGTCGCCAATATGGCCAAGAGGCTAATGGAAAACTGCACTATCTGTTTGAATCTGAACATTATACGCTCGACGGTGCGCCGTCAGAGCTTGATAACGGACACACCGGGCTGGTCGCGGGTGACCGCTACGCGCCCATAGCGGGCACATTTCGTCAGCAGCATGACTGCGGTTCCCCGGGGCAGATTTTTAGGCGATTTTTCGCCCCTTCGTTCAGACGATTACCTGCTCACCTATGCCGAGCCAATCTCAACAGCCAACGGGTATTGCTTAGACGGATAGTTGCATGCGCCGTAATCCGTAAAAGGCCCCTTATAATCAATCAGATAGAACGTAAGCTGCCTCAGAAGAACTTCCACCTTACGAAGGTGATCGAACAGCTTCTGCATATCAGTTGGTGTCGGCTTTTCGAGATCCTGCAACTTTGGATGAACGTGCCTATTCCGGAGATATGCCCACGCATTCACGTAATTCTTCTCCACTCGTCCCGCATCTGCCAGCCGATATAGAGTATCTTGAGGACGCTTGCTACTCATCGCATTGATCTGCCCTTGGGCTCGTTTCACGATGTCTGGTGACAGGTCCGTCTGCTCGGTTAGCCACGCGCGAACACGATCCTGGTAGAGGGCGAGTTCCTTTGCTTTGTCGCCGTCATTTGCTTTGTCGCCATCAATAGCAATCAAGCCGGTTACGGCTTCCACCGCGACAGAGACGCCAACCGCCCAGGCGTCCACGGAATTCGCCGTCGTTTCGCATGCGCTGTAGAGGTGATAGGCGACGGGGTTCCAATGCGTATCCTGCGTCTTCTGAGTGACATACGCGAGATACACCCCGAACAAGCGCCAACCATGCTCGAGAAAATCGGGCGAACCGGGTGAAATCGGTGGGTTGAACTGCGTGCGTGCTGATTTCCACCATGGTGACGATAGTTCGAGATGTAGTTCTTTATCGTGGCTCTGCAATTTTGCGCGCCAAAACGCCGACTTGGCTGTCAGGTATTGAAGCGCCTCCTGAATTCGGAGATCGAACGCTACAGGAAGCGGCGTCTCGGAGGTCAACTCCACAATGGTATCGCCGGAGCCCTCGCGCTGCCGAACTTCAAACTTCGCCCCGCAGGCCTCGAATTCGGCGCGGTCCCTTACATGGTAGCGATTTCCATGCTTCTCCGTCTCGCTCATCTGGAGTAGCGGAACTTGATATTCCTCGAAAAAATGGAGGCGGAGATAGTGATGGCGCGCGGGCCTGTCGAGATGCGCGGTCATCGCGTGCATTTTTCCATGCATCAGGACAGTCATATCGGTGGCATCCCAATGCGGCACGGGCAAAATCCGTGTTGCAGTCCAGCGCGTGCCGTCGCGTCCGGTCGCTTCGAGATCGTAGAACGCCTCGTCCCGATAGAGCTTTCCAGCGCCCCCGCTGAACATCGCCTCTAAATGTCTGAGCGGCTTAGCGTTGTGTGTGGCGACGTAGATTTTGAAGATTAACGCGCCACCGTCCGCCTGACGGATGTAGCCCTGACCTTCAAAGGACTCGCCGTCCTCTTTGTGCTGAGCCAGAACCATGCGCTTGCAATCGATATCGAGCGTGCCACGGCGAAAGGCGTCGATGGTTTCGTCGATGTCGAACATCCTGCCCTTACCTCCGGGCCAATTTGCGCTGCCGTCCCCTGAATATGCTTGGGCCAGGCTGCGGCGTCTACCTCGAACGAACGTCCGATTCAGGCGGGTCGTCGCCCAGAACCGGATCGTCGCCCCCCTCGCGGCCCTGCTCTCCAGCGGCGGCGCGGCGGCGCAAGCGCCCGATGTCATCCGCGTCGGCGTGCTCAGCAACATGACCGGGCGCTATGCCGATCTCGCCGGCAATGGCTCGGTGATCGCGGCACGGCTGGCGGAGGAGGAATTTCCGGCGTCGAGCTCGTCGAACGCGCGGCGAGCCTAGGCGTCGACGCTCTGGCCGTCGGTCGAAACTCGGGGGTCGCCGTATTTCATGGGCTGCTGAAGGCCGCCAATTCTTGCTCGATCACGGTGCGCAACGGCGGTAGGTGCAGGCGCAGCGTGTCCCATATTCCGCGCGCCGCCACGTCCTCATAGTCGTGACGGTAAATGTTGCCCGCCGCAGCCATATCCCGCCATTGAATTGATGGATGCCGGGCTTTCAACTCGTCCGGCAAGCGCCGCGACGCCTCGGAAATGATCTCAAGACAACGGATGACAGCGTAGGTCGTGCGCAAGTCGTTGCGCAAAGCGTCATAGCTCATCCCCTCCGCGAATGCCTGAGCCAGGACAATGTGGTGGTGCATATCCTCGAGCCGGCGACGCACCGCGTCGGGGTCAAAAGGCATAGATCGCGTCGGCGGTGGCGGCTGGCGCGACGTATGGTTTCAACGCTTCCCGATCCACCACATCAACCGGCCCCTCAAGCAACGACGCGATATATTCCTTAAGTCCGGCGTAACCCCAGACCCCAATATGCGCCTCGGGGTCGATCTCGATCATGATGTCGGTATCGCTGTCGGGACGCGCATCGCCGCGCGCGCGCGATCCGAACAACGCCGCGTGCGCGACACCGCGCGCTTTCAGCGCCGCCTCGTTCTCCCGCAACCGGGCGATGATGTCCTGCCTATCCATAACTTGCCTATCATAGCACAAAAAACGCGGCATTCGCAGCCGCCGAATAGCGATCCATTATTCCGCCCGCTCCCCACCTCGCAGCCTGATCACGACAGACACTTCTACCGGACCAAACATCCAGCACCGCCTGTCCGATGAAGTCTTAAGTTATATACTGTCAGACGATCCGACGATCGTTATATTTCCTTTGGCCCTGGACCGGTTGTCGTAGACGCAAGCCGCCATGATGGGGGTCTGGGGCCTCAGGCCCCAGCGGGTCCAGGGCCGAGCCCTGGCCTTATTTTGATTAGATAAATATCCAGCGCGCGCATAGGCTGCCCGACGCTTGCCTGAAAACCGCCGATGTAGGGAGAAAACCATGTCCAAAATCCGCTCGACGCTCGCTTTCCTGCTCGTTCTCGCCGCCCCGGCGGCCTTCGCCGATGCCCTGCCCGCTGGCGTGCCCGAAGAGATGCCGTTCAACATCCCCTATGGCGCGCCGATCACGCTGGCGGAGGCTAAGGCGCTCGCTGCCGCCGCCGAGACCGAGGCGATGCAGCATCACTGGAAAATGGCGATCTCGATCGTCGCCCCTGATGGCAGCCTGGTCTATTTCGAGAAGATGGACGATACCCAGATCGGTTCGGTCGCGATCTCCCAGCACAAGGCGCGCGCCGCGGCGCTGTTTCGCCGGCCCACCAAAGTATTCCAGGACGCCGCCGATGGCGGGCATCCCTATGTTCTTGCGCTCGACGGCGCGATCGCTGTCGAGGGCGGGTTTCCGCTGGTCAAGGACGGCAAGCTGATCGGCGCGATCGGCTGCTCGGGGGGGATGTCGGTGCAGGACGGCGTCACCTGCAAGGCGGCGCTCGCCACCCTGAAATAGCCCCCCTCTTGCCATCAAGCCGCCGGGGCTCTAGGAAAAAGCCGATCTTCGAGACGGCCCCGGGTGCGTAGCTCAGCGGGAGAGCATCGCCTTCACACGGCGGGGGTCACAGGTTCAATCCCTGTCGCACCCACCATTTTCCCGGCATTCGACTGGGTTCAGCGCAGCGCGTTGGCCACCCACTCCGCCCAGGCCAGCGTATCGCGGTCGCTGTCGAAGGCCCCGACGATCTGCACCCCGAGTGGCATCCCGTTTGGTCCCTTGCCGGCAGGCACGGTGACGCACGGAAGATGCAGGCTGGTCCAGATGTAGTTGAACACCGGATTGCCCGTGGAGGCATGGCCGAGTGGCGCCTCGCCGGGGGCGGCCGGGGTGAGCAGGATGTCGAGCCCGGCGATGGCGGCGGGGAAGGCGGCGCGCAAATCCCTGAGCGTGGCGCGCGCGGAGAACAGCGCCTCGGTCGGCGCGGCGAGGCCGGCGGCGAGGCGCTCGGCCAGCGCCGGGCTGAGCTGCGCGGGATGGGTGAAAAGCTCCCAGGCCAGGGCGCGCGCGGCTTCCGCGTTCATCACCAGGGGGTGGAGCTCCGCGAGGACGGCGAAATCGCCTGGCAGGTCGCGGGTCTCGACCCCTGCGCCGGCGCGGATAAGCCGCTCCGGCAGCTCGGCAAAAAGCGCCACGGTTTCCGGCGTGGCCTCCGGCCAGGACGGCGAACGGCACAGGCCGATGCGTGGGGCGCGCGCGGGGCGACGCTCGGGATCGCCGAGATCGCGCCCGCCGAGTGTGCCGGCGAGCAGCGCGCAATCGGCAACGCTGCGGGCAAAAACCCCGATGGTGTCGAGACTCTCCGCAAGCGGCTTGAGCCCGGCGCGGTTGATGGTGGCGAAACTCGGCTTGAAGCCGACAACGCCGCAATAGGCGGCGGGGCGGATGACGCTGCCGGCGGTCTGGGTGCCGAGGGCGAAGGGGAAACAATGCGCGGCGACCCCGGCGGCGGAGCCGCTGCTGGAGCCGCCCGGGGTGCGGCGCGGGTCGTGCGGGTTGCGGGTGGGGCCGGGGTGGCGATAGGCGAATTCGGTGGTCACGGTTTTGCCGATCACCACGGCGCCAGCGGCGCGCGCCCAGGCGACGGCGGCGGCATCGGCGCGTGGGCGATGGCCTTGCCAGATCGGCGAGCCATAGGCGGTTGGCATGTCGGCGGTGTCGAACACGTCCTTGACCCCGAGCGGCAGGCCGTGAAGCGGGCCGGGCAGCGGCGCGCGCGTCGGGGACAGGGGGTCGAGATGGGCGAAAATTTGCAATTCCGGCTGGCGGGCGGTGGCACGCGCGAGACAGGCTTCGAGCAATTCGGCGGGATTGAGCCGGCCGGCGCGGAGTTCCCGTGCGGCCGTGGTGGCGGTGAGCAGGGCGGGATCGGACATGGCTTTCTCCTGGCCGGGATGGCGCAGCCTAGCCCCAAAGACCCCTGATTACACCCTGGCAGAGTGATGCGCGGCGGTGCATGCTCAAACGGCCCGCGGGGACAACGACCGCGCCCGCCCGAGCTGAGGAAGACCCGTCATGAAACCCCCCCTGCCATTGCTTCTGCTGCTATCGTTGGGTGCGCCGGCATGCGCCATGTTCAGCCATCAAACCCCGGCCGAACAGGCGGCGATCGCGGAATGCCGCCAGCGTGCCGATAAGGTCTATCTCCAGCAGAACCCGGATGCGATCTACCGCGCCGATACCTACGCCAATGGCGGGCGCGACGCGCCCAACGGCGGCTATGGGCTGATGGGCGTGACCGGCGCCGGGCTTGGCGCGAGCTATGACCGCAATCAGGTCTACGAGAACTGTTTGGTCGAGAAGGGCATTGCGCCACAGGCCCCGGTCAGCCAGGATCAGCATCCCCTGGCGCCGTGACGGGCCGCGCTCGCGGTCCCCGCCTTGCCATGCCCGCCAGCGTCGTGGCGCGGGGGTGTCGCCATTTTGGAGATTGAGACGATGAGCCGGATTATCCGCACCGAGCCGAATGCCATTCTCTCCCGCGCCGTTGAATATCACGGCTTCGTCTATACGCCGGGGGCGCTCGCCCGCGATCTCGCCAAGGATATCAAGGGCCAGACGGCGGAGGCCCTGGCCGAAATCGACGCGGTGCTCGATCTGCATGGCACCGACAAAACCCGGCTGCTACAGGCGCAGATCTGGCTCAAGCACATCGGCGATCGCGCCGCGATGAACGAGGTGTGGGCGGCGTGGCTGCCCGAGGGAGGCGCGCCGGTGCGGGCCTGCGTGCAGGCGGAACTCGCCGATCCACGCGCTCTGGTGGAAATCATGGTGGTTGCCTGCAAGTGAAACGTGTAGTGACGGACATGGTTCGCGTTCTCGCGCCAGCTCACCGCCGCGCTTGCGGCCAGACCCGGGTTTGGGATTATTATCCTTGTTTGAAAGGTTATCCACAGGGGTAAAACGATTTATTGCGCAAGATTGCAGGCCAAGGGCATCTTTTTGGGTTGCCTTGGCCGCAACCCTGCTGCTACCTCCCGGCATGGTTTCACGGATTCGAGGGGGGCAGAGACATGCTGGATCGCCAAAATGGCGGGGTACGTTACATCCTGGGGTCCATTTTGTTGATGACTCTCTCCCTTCCCGCGCATGCGCAGACGTCGACTTCCGCGTCTGGCGCACATAGCCACCCGATCCGGCACCAAGCCTCGGCGAGCAGCCTGCGGGGTGGCCATGGCGGTCGAAAGACCGGGCACCATGGTATGTCGGGAAGTTATCGCGGAAATAATTCCCATATTCGGCGTACGTCCTATCGTGTCATCCAGTGCGTTCCCTTCGCCCGCGCTGCCTCGGGCATCGCGCTGACCGGGAATGCCGTCACCTGGTGGGACGAGGCGAGCGGCGTCTATGCTCGCGGCAACGTGCCCGAGCCGGGGAGCGTGCTGGCCTTCCGCGCCAACCGCGCGATGAAGCTTGGCCATGTTGCGGTGGTGAGCCGGATCATCAACTCCCGCGAGATAGAGATCGACCAGGCGCATTGGGGGCAGAATGGCATCAGCCGCAATATCGCGGTGATCGACATCTCGCCGAATAATGATTGGACGGCGGTGCGGGTCGCGCTTGGCCATGGCGGCAGTTTCGGCAGCATCTACCCGACCCATGGCTTTATCTATCCGCGTGCGGCCGAGAGCGCGGCCGCCCCGCGCCGCGTGGCGCCGAGCCAGACGATCGCGCTCAACCCCGCGCCGCGCGACCTTCGCTCTCCCGCCGAGCAGCGCGCGATCCCGGTGCTCGCCGCCCTCCCCGCCGATACGCCCGGCGACAACGAGGTCGCCGAGGCGCCAGCTTCCGCCGGCAGCGTGGCGGCGGACGCGCCCGACCGCAGCCTGCGCTGAGAGTTGGCAAAAGAATGCCCCCCCGCTCGGAAATCGACCGGAAAGATCACGGTTTCCAGAGGGCGCTTTTTTCGCATTCGGATGAATTTTCAGGCTCTGAGCGGATTGCGCCGAAGCGGGCTTGACCATGGCGGAGCGTGAGCGCGATAAGAAGCCGCGCCAGATTTTCTACATCGTCCGGTGTTCCATCCTGGGTCCGGTGGCAGAGTGGTGATGCAGCGGACTGCAAATCCGCGTATGCCGGTTCGATTCCGGCCCGGACCTCCAATAAATTCAAACGGTTATCGCCTGCCCCGGAGTTCCGAAAAACCATGCGGACCCCATGCGGACCCCGCGAGCGCCACCGCACCGCCCATGCCGGGGTGCGCCGGCTCCGGGCTGATCGTCCTTCCCGTCATCCGCGCCGGCGCCCATATCTCTCGCACTGGGCAACAGAAGCCCCCCAACGGATCGCGCATGTGCTATCCTGCCGGCATGATCCGCGCGCTCGTCATCGCCGCCGTCATGCTGCCCGGCCTCGCCCTCGCCGATGGCTGGCAGGTCTATGCCCCCGATGGCAGCTACCAAGGGCGCTATGATCGTGGCCGCGACGGATGGGACGCCTTCGGGCGGGATGGCTCCTATCAGGGCCGGATCAGCGGCGATGGAGAGCGCGGCTTGCCGGCGGTGATCGGCAGTAAGGGGGCGCCGGAGTGATACGACGCCGGTTAATGCCGCGCCGCGCTCGCCGCGTCTCGACGCGCTTCAATGCGGCATCTTAGTTCATTCTTTTTATTATGGCTGGCCTCATCACTCTAGCCAAGTGGTTTATCGAATTGCCGGTTACCGCCAAGTTCGGGTTAAGGGCACGCGCTCCGTGGTCCTGCAGCTGCTTCTTCCAGGCGTAAATCTGGTTCGGACGAACCTAATACCACACCGCCAGGTTGGCGACCGTCGCTTGCTCGCGCAGCGCCTCCAAGGCGATCTTCGCCTTCAGCGCCGCATCAATCTTCCGTCCCGGCTTCGTCGTCATCATGCGCTCCGTCTATCACGACAGAACAGCGCTTTTCCAACTGCACCCCCGGTCCCATTTTCCGGGCCGACTTCTCAAAAGACTTGCCTTTTATTCCCGAACGGGCATAATATGTAAATGGTTGAGCCACTTGCAAAACCACGCTGACAGCGTGAATTTCCGCGGCATTGCATCGAAAATGGGCGACCCGCCCGCATCCGCCGTGTGGTATCGTGGAGTTGCGAACCACCCAATACCCACCAAGCAACAA
>JAKCCP010000077.1 GCA_021841985.1 Pseudomonadota bacterium
GGGAAGCGCCGTGCCTGAACCACCGTCAGGCCTTTTAGTCGGGTTTGGCGTGCTTGGGCTGCGGGCGCTCGTGCGTCGCGCAAATAAATCAAGACACCGAGCGGAGATTTAATTCTGCGACCTATGGCTGCGGGCTCAATGCAGGGTTTTATGCTCAAAATTTTTGTATTGTAGTGCTCGTATACTATCAAACACTTTAAGCCAAACAATTTCGCCATTCAAATCTCCCCGGCCGCGCATCTCCAATGCGTGCCCCATAGCGTAATCAGCCGCGTGATCAGCGTGTTTCTCGATCATCATTATTGCTAACCGGAATATATCCTCTGGGGTTTGCCTGCTTTTCATAATCTTCTGCCCTGTAACATAGAGATCGAACCTATGTTTTTTATTTTCGGCACATCCCGCTTCAGTTTGTCAATGATTTTCTTTGAGACGGCACCTCGATGTTCGCGCTCTGGTTGAGCCACAAACTGAAATTTACCCTTGTTTGTCGGTTGTTCCACCCTCCCTGTTCCGAGTACAGCGATTCGCTCCTTTCGGATGCAGTGCGGGGGCTACGATGCGAACGTTCGTGGCATATATTTTTTTAGCGATTTGTCTTATTTGCCCGCGCGCGGATGCTGGGCCATCCTTGCTCTATTATGTCTCGACGCAGGAAGGGTCCGCGACTCCTCCTGCCGGGCAAACTGCTGAACAACTCATTCCAACGTCAACGGGCTATTCTGCCATCACATTCCCTGGAATTGCCAGCGTAGCATTCAATGACGGCGGTCACGTTGTAAATGGAACAAATAATTATGCTACAGGAGGTGGTTATGCAGCTCCAATACTTCCAAATGGTAATACTTATTCTGATAATTACTATTCAACGGAAACGGGTTCTATAGTTTTTAATTTTTCTTACGAGCAATTTTATATTGGAATATTATGGGGGTCAGTTGACACAGAGACAAACGGCAATTTGCTAACTTTTTATAATAATGGATCAATGGTTGGACAAATAAGCGGAGCCGAACTTATCACTTTGGCGAGTAA
Source organism: Pseudomonadota bacterium (assembly GCA_021841985.1). The sequence continues at coordinate 1,036 of JAKCCP010000077.1, forward strand.
CGTAGAAAATTTCTATGTTGGATCTCAGGTTTTTGGTGGAACTTTTTATTTAAATGTTACTGGAGTTAATGGTGGTGAATTTAACGAGATGATGGCTTCAAGCGGAGTGCCTTCATTTGAATTTGGGCAGGTGACAGTCATTGGCCAGAATACTTCGGAGGGCGCCAATCCAATACCAGAGCCGCCTTTTATTTTTTATTTTACGCTCTTAATTTTTGTTGTATCTAGATTTATTCTCATGCACCCTTAGACGATCTGGACAGCGTTGACGAGCGATGTCAAGGTTCGCTACGGCTGGTGCCGCCGGTCGTGCGGCTGCCGTCCGGGCGCCCTCGCCCGAGCCGCGCCGAGCTTGGCCTTCCTGAGGGGGAAACCATCTTCTTCTTCATGTTCGATTTCCTCTCCCATGCCCGGCGCAAGAATCCGGAAGCGGTGATCGAGGCTTTTTGCGCGGCCTTTCCCTCCGGCGAGGAAAAGGTCCGGCTGCTGATCAAAACCCAGGGCGGTGGCGAGGCGCCGGAGGAATGGCGCCGCCTCGCCGATCTCTGCCTCGATTCCCGCATCGATCTGCGTGACGCGCGCATCGACCGCGCCGAGGTGATCGCCCTGATCGAGGCCGCCGATGCCTTCGTCTCGCTGCACCGCGCCGAGGGGTTCGGGCGCGGCCCGGCCGAGGCGATGTGGCTCGGCAAACCGGTGATCCTCACCGGCTATTCCGGCACCAATGATTTCGCCGACCGTGACACCGCCTTCGTCATCGGGCACCGGATGGTGCCGGTATCGGAGGAGGATTATCCCGGCACCGCGGGGCAAAGCTGGGCCGAACCCGATATACATGAGGCAGCGCTGGCGATGCGTTTGGTTCACGCTCATCCCGACCAGGCCCGCGCCATCGGCGCGCGCGGCAAGAATCGGGTGCAAGCCCTTTATCACCCCCTCGTTGCCGGCCGGGCCATGTGCGCGGCGCTCGGGCTCGATCCCTCGCGCGGCAAACCCGCCCCCGCTCGCGACAAGCCCGCCCGGCGCGCGCGCCTCGCCGCCGCCTCGTCCCGCGCCATGAAATCCTAACCGCCGATGCCGCTCATCAAGCCCCGCGCCCGCCCTGTCGCCCTTGCCGCGCTCGCCCTGCTCGGCGGCTGCAAGCTCATCGACCAGACCACATTCGGCGCCAAGCCGGTGTCGCCCTCGCCGGATTTCGTCGCCGAGGCGCTGAAGCCCGGAAGCCGGCTGCCGCTGATGACGGTCCGCTTCGACGGCACCCCGTTCAACTATGACACACAGCTCAAATCCGTGCTGGACCTGGCGCAAACCCGCCGCCCGGATGCGAAATACCATGTCGTGACGGTGGTGCCGGCGAGTGGCGATCCCGAGAAAGACAGCCGCGTCATCGAAAACGGCCGCTATGACGTGCGCCGGCTCGAGGACGCGATGACCAATGACGGCGTCGCCGGCGACGATATCCGCACCTCGGCGCGGACCGAAAAAGGCGTCACCGCGCGCGAAATCCGCATCTATGTCGAATAGCCGCCAGGGGCAATAGCCGCCAGGGGCTCGGTTCCTGGCCCCCGGCAAAGGCGTGGCCCTCGCCCTCCCTCGCCCGGCCGGCGGGACGCTACGGCGCCGCCGCGGTGGTCAGATGGTTGGCGTAGGTCTTGCGTAACGTCACCTTCGAGAGCTTGCCGGTCGCGGTATGCGGCAAATCCGTGACGACGATGACATCATCGGGGAGCCACCAGCGCGCCACTTTATCCGCGAGAAAATCGAGCATCGCCTGCTTGTCCACCACCGCCCCCTCCTTGCAGCGGATGAGCAGCAAGGGACGTTCGACCCATTTCGGATGGGCAACGCCGATCGCCGCCGCCTCCAGGACGTCAGGATGGGCGACGGCGGCGTTTTCCAGCTCGATCGAGGAAATCCACTCGCCACCGGATTTGATGATGTCTTTTGCCCGGTCGGTCAGCGTGACATAGCCGTCTTCGTCCATGGTCGCGACATCGCCGGTATTGAACCAGTTTTCGGCATCGAGCACGGCGCCGCCCTCGCCCTTGAAATACCCCGCCGTCACCCACGGGCCGCGCACCATCAGCGTCCCGACCGAGCGGCCATCGCGCGGGAGGCTCCGCCCCTCGGGATCGACGATGCGGATCTCGACGCCATAGACCGGCCGCCCCTGTTTCGCCTGGATGTCATAGCGCGCCTCGCGGTCGAGGCCGAGATGCTTGGGCAGAAGCCGGCCGAGGGTCGCGATCGGGCTGGTCTCGGTCATGCCCCAGGCATGGAGGAGAAAGGCGCCGAATTCCTCGTCGAAACGCTTGATCAGCGCCCGCGGCGCCGCCGAGCCGCCGCAGAGAACGCGATCGAGGTGGATTGTGGTGAGGTCGAGGGCGGCGCGGTTGCGATCGATGTAATCGAAAAACCCGAACCACACCGTCGGCACGCCGGCGGCGAAGGTGCAGCGCTCGGTCTGCATGAGGGAGAAAAGACTGGCGCCATCGAGACGCGGGCCGGGAAGAACGAGCTTGGCCCCGACCATCGCCGCGGCGAACGGCAAGCCCCAGGCATTGGCATGAAACAGCGGCACCACCAGAAGCCCGCTATCGAGCGAGGAGACGGCGAGGCCATCGGCGGCGGCGGCGCAGAAGGAATGCAAAAGCAGCGCGCGATGGCTATAGAGCACGCCTTTGGGATTGCCGGTGGTGCCGGAGGTGTAACAGAGGATGGAGGCGGCGTTTTCGTCGAGATCCGGCCAGGGATGGGCATCGCTCTCTGCCCCGAGAAGATCCTCGTAGCAAAGGAGATTGGGCAGATCGAGGCTCGGCATGTGGGCGCGATCGGTGAGCGCGATGAGCCCGCGGAGCGAAGGTGCTTTCGGGGCCACCTCCGCGATCAATTCGACGAAGCTGAGATCGAAGAAGACATAGCTGTCCTCGGCGTGGCGCAGCATGTATTCGATCTGCGGCAAAAACAGGCGCGGATTGACGGTGTGGAGCACGGCGCCGATGCCGGTGACACCGAAATAGAGTTCGAGATGGCGCGACGTGTTCCAGGCGAGCGTCGCGACGCGGTCGCCCTCGCCGACGCCTAATCGCCGCAGCGCGCCGGCGAGCTTCCCCGCCCGCGCCGCGACCTCGCCCCAGTTCGTGCGCGAGATCGGCCCCTCGACGCTTTGGCTGACGATCTCGGCGCCGGCGTGGTTCGCCGCGGCATGCGTGATCAGCGAAGACAGCAGCAGCGGCGTCCGCTGCATCAATCCCTGCATCGTCTCTCTCCCTGCGGCCCGGGCGGCGCCCGCCGTTTCCCTTGTCCGCCGGCTTGCCGCCGGCGGTTTTCGCGATGTTACACGATGGGAGACGCGATCGCAGGTTTTTTTGGCCCCTTATCAGCTCCGCCGCGGCGCGACGGCGAAGCTGCGGGTGAACACCGCTTTCGCCGTATCCTCCACTTTCACCTGCAATTGGCCGGGGCCATCGGGGATGAAGGCGAAACTCAGCGCCGGATCCTCGCTCAATGAGATGTCGGCGTCGAAATCGAAGACCAGCCGATCATTATAAGTGACCCGAATGGTTTGGATGTAGCGCGCCGGGATATAGTTCCGGGTCACCTGATCCATCTGCATGCCGTTGTTGTTGGGATGGCGGATCAGGAGTTCGGCGAGTTCCGGCTGCCCGGGGATGGGATCGCCGGTCAGGGTGAGCTTCATCCGCCCGATCTCTTTGAGCGCCAGTGCCTGATCGCTTCCCGCCGGCGCCGAGCAGCCGCCGGCCGCCTTGACGAAGCGTTCGGCGACGAACAGCTCGCCATCCTCGGTTTCGGCGACGGCGTGCATCAGCGTGTATTGCTCGACCCGGACGCGGGTTTTCAGGAGATGGGGGTCGATCGCCGGGCCGAAATGGAAGGTGCCGGCGAGGGGGGAGGGGTTGCCGTCCACCAGCAGATAGACCGCTTTGACCGCTTTGGCGCCGCTCAGCGTGATCGCCACCGGCACCAGCGCCGCATCCATCGCCCGCACCGGCGCCTCGAGCGCGATCACGCCGTTGCCATCATGGAGCACGCGGTCGCCGAACACGACATGGCGGAGATTGTCCCACCGCGCCGCCCGCGCCGCCGCATCCTCGGCGGCCCGCGCCGGCAGGGACGCGAACAGAACCAAACCCAGAGCCAGCAGCAGGGATTTCATGGTGTCGCGCTTCCTCTCACGGCTTCGGGAACGGCGCATCGCCGGCGGCCTATTCCCATTCCAACTCCTTATAGGCTTCGATCACGTTGCGGCCATTGTAATCGTCGAACAGCCGCCACTTGTCGCGCTCACCTTGCATCGCGAGGCGGCTCGCGGCGTCGATATCGACCCCTTTGATGATAAGCGCGCGGACCTCACGCGCAAGGGTCGCGAGATAGCGTTCTTCGTCCGCCGCCGCCGCCGGCCAGGGGACCGAGACCGGCCCATGCCCCGGCACCGCCCGCGCCGCCGCCCGCGGCTTGAGCGCGGCGAGCGCAGCCTGCCAGCCGGTGAGGCTGCCATCGAGCACCGGGATGCGCCCGACGAAGAGCAGGTCGGCGGCCCAGAGGGTGCCGGTCGCGGCGTCGAACAGGGTGAGGTCGGTATCGGTATGGGCGGGGTCATGGGCGGTGATCTCGAGGATGCGGCCACCGAGATCGATCACCTGCCGATCGGCCACCAGCGTCGTCGGCGCCAGCGCCTCGCCCGCCGCCTCGGGGCCGAGCAAATCGACGAGATTGCGGCGATAGAACTCCTGCCGCGCCGCCAGCGCCGCCGGCAGTCTTGCATGGCCGATCACCTCGGGATGGTCGGCGGCGAAAGCGCTGGCGCCGAAAATATGGTCGAGATGGATATGGGTTTCGATCACATGGCGGATCGGCCGCTCGGTCCGGGCGCGAATGGCGGCGCGGAGCCGTGCGCCATCGGCGCCGCTGCCGCCGGGATCGATCACCGCGACCGCCTCGCGCCCGATCACGAAGCCGATATTGGCGATGGCGTCGGCGTTTTCCGCCGAGGCGTCGGCATCCTCGCCGCGGCGGACGAACACCCCGGACGCAACCTCCTGCATCGGAAAATCCGGCGCGGCGCCGGCCGTCGCCAGCAGGGCGGCGCTCGCCAGCAGCCGGCGGCGGGTCAGGCGGGGCGGGCAACAGGGACAGAACATCGCGCGGCCTTGACAGGGAGGGGCGATCCGGGAGCGGGGAAATATCGCGCCAAACGGTCACTTCGGCCAAGGGGCATGATGCGGGGAGACGGGCATCCCTCCTTCGGCTGATCCCCTTTCAGGCGCCGGCGCATGGCGGCAGAAGTTAATTTTTCTCGCATATCCGACCTGAAGAGAGCAAAATTAACTAGAAATTATCCTTCGATCGGAGTATGTCTCTTTTTGCGAGAACATTATCCGTTTTGAAACTACGGGTTACATGACCTCTGCATGGAACAACCCATCGGGTGGGGTATGGGCGGTCGGGACCAACTGGTCCCCCGGATCCGTGCCTGGTTCCACAACCGATGCGATCATCGGTCTCCCCGGCGACTATGTCGTGGCCGTGCAACAAACGACGACGCTGGCCGGTCTCGCCCTCGCCGGTAGCGGCGCGACCCTTCTCGTCGAACCCGCCGCCCCGTTCGCCGGGGTCACCCTCGATGTCACCGGCGGTCTCGCTCTCGCCGCTGGCACCCTGGCGCTGGCCGGTGGCGAGACGACCCTCGCCAGTGGTTTTTCCGCCGCGCCGCCGGGGGTTCCGGCGACCACCGTCATCACCCCGGCGGTGCTCGCTCTCGGCGGCGGCATCAGCGCCAGCGGCGGCGCGATCACCGCCCGTTTCGCGGTGATCGAGGCGGACGCGAGCGTGCGTTTCACCGGCGTCGCGCTCACCCTCGGCGATCAGGCGACGCTGGTCGCCGGCGCCGGCACGCTCACCCTCGACGGGCAGATCACCGCCAATGGCAGCAGTGACGCCCTGAGCGGGGCGATGGTGAATGACGGCACGCTGGTCTTCGCGACCCCCGACACGGCGAGCATCAACCCCGATGGCCGCGCCGATTTCGTCAATGACGGCACGATCGACGTGACCGCCGGCCAGGTGGTCGGAAATTTCCAGACTTTCACCAATGGGGGCGAGATCGCTATCGGCGGCGGCTTCACCCTCGCCGCCACCGGCGGCGTCGAGAACACCGGCAGCGTCCTGATCGCGAGCGGGGCGACGCTGGCGCTGACCCTCGGGACGCTACCGCTCGGCCTCGGCGCGTTCGAGAACCGGGGCGGGAGGCTGCAAATCGGCGGCACCGTTTCGCTCGCCGGCGGCACGCTCGCGCTCGATGCCGGCAGCACCACCGACCTCACCGGCACCATCGCCCGCGGCACCATCGCCAATGACGGCGCTCTCGTCATCCAGGACGGGACGTTCGACGGCGTCACCTATATCGGCACGCTCGCTCTCCCCGCGCTCGGCGCCGGCGCGCCGGTGACGCTCGCCATCGCGCAGGGGCTCGTCGTCACCGGCGGCTCGCTCGCGATCGGCGCCGACACCCTGCGCATCCTCGATAGCGAGACGCTCACCCCGCCCGCGCTCAGCCTCGCCGGCGGCACGCTGGCCGGGCCGGCGAGCGGCACCCTGACCCTTGGCGCCGGCGAGACCGCGACCGCGACCGGGAGCAGCCGGATCACCGCCGGCAATGTCGTCAATGACGGCACCCTCATCGTCGCCGCCGGCACCCTCACCGTCACCGCCGACGCTTTTGCCAATGACGGCCGCCTGATCGTCGATCCCGGCGCGACGCTCGATCTGGTTTTGCCCGCCGCCGCGCCGGCGCCAGATCTCGGCGAGGTCAGTGGCCAGGGCTGGATCGAGATCGACCCGCCGGGAGAGGCGCCGGTGCTGGCCCTCGCCCAAGACCCGCCGCTGGCCTGTTTCCTCGCCGGCACCCGCATCGTGACCGCGCGGGGCGAGGTCGCGGTCGAGGATCTCCGCCCCGGCATGCGGGTGCGGACGGTCTCGGGGGGCTTGGCGCCGATCATCTGGATTGGCCAGCGCCGCGTCGATTGCCGCCGCCATCTCCGGCCCGAGCTGGTGCAGCCGGTCCGCATCCTCGCCGGCGCTTTCGCCCCCGGCATCCCGCGCCGCGATCTCCGCCTCTCGCCGGACCACGCCATCGCCCTCGCCGCCGGGCCGGGGGCGGCACACCGCCACCTCTTGGTGCCGGTGAAGTGCCTCCTCAACGGGGCAACGATCTTCCAGGAGGACGCGGCGCGGGCGTTTTATTTCCATGTCGAGCTGCCCCGGCATGACATCCTGCTCGCCGAGGGGCTGACGGTGGAGAGCTATCTCGATACCGGCAATCGCGGCGGCTTCGCCAATGGCGGGGTGCTCGCGACCCTCTATCCGGATTTCACTCCCCTCACCGGCTGGGAAAATGCCTGCGCGCCGCTTTGCCTCGGCGGCGAGGCGGTGACGCGGATGCGGCGGCGCCTCGTCGCCCGCGCCGAAATCCTCGGCTGGCGGCGCGAGCCCGGTGCTGA
>JAKCCP010000356.1 GCA_021841985.1 Pseudomonadota bacterium
AGCGTTTCCCTGGCTCTCACCGAAGCCGATATTCCCGTTGCCGGCGCGTTGCCAGAGTGTCTTCCAGCTCGCCCAGAGATCCGCGGGCATGTTTTGCGAGGAGGTGACGTCGGGCATGGTTTCTCTCCTTGTTTTCTACGATCACGTCTCGTCATTCTCTAGCACCCTGCGCCGGCCGGGGCTTTGATCGGCATCAAATTCCAGGCCGTTCTTCCGCCTTTTGCCGCCGGCTCAGGGGGGCGTGGCGCGGGCGCGCGCGAGCAGCACCGCGACCGCGGCCGACGCGATGCGGGTGCGGGCGCTGTCGGCGCGGCTGGTGAGGATGATCGGCACGCGCGCGCCGAGGACGACGCCAGCGGCATCGGCGCCGGCGAGAAACGTCAATTGCTTGGCGAGCATGTTGCCGGCCTCGAGATCGGGCACGACGAGAATGTCGGCGCGCCCGGCGACCTCGGAGACGATGTGCTTTTCCCGTGCCGCCTCCATGCTCACCGCGTTGTCGAAGGCGAGCGGCCCATCCACCAGCGCCCCGGTGATCTGCCCGCGATCGGCCATCTTGCAGAGCGCGGCGGCGTCCAGCGTCGAGCGCAGTTTCGGATTGATGGTCTCGATGGCCGAAAGAATGGCGACCTTCGGCGCAGCGATCGCCATGGCTTGCGCGAGATCGATGGCGTTTTGGACGATGTCGCGCTTTTCCTCCAGCGTCGGCGCGATATTGATCGCGGCATCGGTGATCAGCAGCGGCCGGTCATGACCGGGCACGTCCATCATATAGACGTGGCTGATCCGGCGCGCGGTTTGCAGACCTCGCGCCGGATCGACCACCGCGTGCATCAGTTCGTCGGTGTGCAGCGCGCCTTTCATGACGATATCGGCTTTCGCCTCGCGCACCATGGCGCAGGCGGTGCGCGCGGCCTCGCGCGCGTCGGCGACCGGGATCAGCGTCATCGCCGCGATGTCGATCCTGGCCTCGCTGGCGGCGGCGCGGATTTCGTCCTCGGGGCCGATCAAGAGCGGCACGATAAGGGCAGACGCGGGGGCCTCGGCGGCGGCCTCTAGCGAGAGCGCATCGCAAGGGTAGACGATCGCCGTCCGCAAGGGCGCGCCGGCCTCGGCCTTGGCGATGAGATCATGGAAGCGGGTATGCCGGCTGAGGCGGATCTCGGGAAGTTCCATGCGCGGGAGGCTGATTTTCTCGAGCGGCGCCTTGACCTCGGCGGTCCCGGTGAGAATGTCCTCGCCCTTCTGGTTGGTGCAGCGGCAATCGAGCACCAGATGATCCTGCCCCGATTTCTCGCGCACGGTGACGGTCGCGGTGATGGCATCGCCGATCCCGACCGGACGCAAAAAACGCATGTCCTGGCGCAGATAGATGGTTCCCGGCCCCGGCAGCCTGGTGCCGAGCACGGCGGAAATCAGCCCGCCGCTCCACATGCCGTGGGCGATGATGCGGTGAAAGAGATCATGGGCGGCAAAATTGGGATCGAGATGCGCGGGGTTGAAATCCCCCGACACGGCGGCGAAAAGGGCGATATCATCGGCGCTCAGGCTGCGCGTGATGCTGGCGCTGTCGCCGATCGCGATCTCGGCGAAGGTTTTGTTCTCGATCATCTCGGCCGCGTGGATTGCGGTTTTGGCGTCCATCGTCATTTTCTCTCAAGGTTCCAGAACGTAATGGCCGGGCGCATCGGCGGAGGCGCGATAGCCGGCCGTGGCCGCGCCGAGACCCGGCGGCTTGGCCGGTGGCCCGGAATGCTCGGAGAGCCACGCCGCCCAGACCGGCCACCATGAGCCCTCCTCCGGCGTTACCCGCGCCATCCATTCCTCGGGGCCGAGATAAGGCTCTCCCGCGGCGCGCCGATGGCGGCGGAAATGGCGATGGGGATGGCCGGGTTCGCTGACGATGCCGGCATTATGCCCGCCCGAGGTGAGGACGAAGGTCACATCGCCTTCATTCAGGAGATGGATTTTATAGACCGAACGCCAGGGCGCGACGTGATCGCTCTCGGTGCCGACCACGAAAAACGGCACATGGATATCCTCGACCGCGACCGGTCGGCCGCCGGCGATCAGCCGCCCCTCGGCGAGATCGTTGTCGAGGAACAGCCAGCGTAGATATTCGCTGTGCATCCGATACGGCATGCGCGTGGTATCGGCATTCCAGACCATCAGATCACTCGGGTGCTCGCGCTCGCCGAGCAGATATTCCCGCACCATGCGCGACCAGATGAGATCGCGCGAGCGCAGCAGTTGGAACGTCCCGGCCATTTGGCGGTTGTCGAGAAAACCCTGCTGCCACATCAGATCTTCGAGAAACGCGAGCTGGCGCTCGGTGATGAAGAGCTGTAATTCGCCGGCCTCGGTGAAGTCGGTTTGGGCGGCAAACAGGGTGACGCTCGCCAGACGCCGGTCGTCATCGCGCGCCATCGCCGCCGCCGCGATCGCGAGCAGCGTGCCGCCGAGGCAATAGCCACAGGCATGGATCGGGTGCGCCCCCGCGATCGCGGTGATCGCATCGAGGGCGGCGATGACGCCGAGGCGGCGGTAATCGTCGAGCCCGACATCGCGCGCTTCCGCCCCGGGATTGCGCCAGGACATGCAGAACACCGTGAAGCCCTGGCCGACGAGATAGCGGATCAGAGAATTCTGCGCCGACAAATCGAGGATGTAATATTTCATGATCCAGGCCGGCACGATCAGCACCGGCTCGGGCCGCACCGTCGCCGTGGTCGGGCTGTACTGGATCAATTCCATCAAGGCGTTGCGGAACACCACCTTGCCCGGCGTCGCCGCGATGTCGCGCCCGACGGCGAGCGGCGAGTGCGATCGCCCGCCCGCGGCGGCGGCGCTGTCTTCGAGGAAATTCTGCCACCCGGCGAGGAAATTCCGCCCGCCCTGATCCACCGCCGCGGCGATGATCTCGGGATTGAGGGCGGGGAAATTACTCGGCGACCAGACATCGAGCCATTGCCTCGTGAGAAAAGCGACCATGCGCTGGCTCGCCGTCTCCATCCCGCGCAACGGGCGGGTCGCCGCGTCGTAAAAACTTTCCACCCGCAGGAACGCCTGCTGATAGGCGTAAAACGGCATTTCCTGCCAGCGCGGATCGCCGAAGCGATGATCGCTCGCGGCGATGGGCTGCGGCGCGCGGGCAATCCCGAGCAGATCCCGCGAGAAGGCTTCCGCCGCGTCGAGCGCGGCCCGGGCGAGTTCGGCGCGGCGGTGCGGGTGGCCGGCCAGCGCCGTCGTCCAATCGAGAAAGGCGAACCCGATCTCGGTCGGCGAAAAACCGCCGGTCAGGCGCGCCGTCCCGGCCGCGAGCAGCCGATCCGCCGCCGCCACGGTGTCGTCACCCGAGGGCGGCCAAGATGGGGGCGAGGCCGGGGGCGGAAGCCGGGGCGGCGGCGCGGCGGGAGGAAGCGATCGCGTGCTCTGGTCCATCGGCTCTCCTTCTGGATTACCCTATCCGTGCCCTGGTTCCGTGCCCTGGCGCGGCGCTTATACAGCACGCCGGCGGGCGGCGGTGCCTTGACGAAGATCAAGACCCGCCAACACGAGCGGGCGAGCGCGGCTGGAGACGCCCCATGGCCGCGGCCCCTTGGTGTCCCTCTGGCCTTCATGCCCAGGCTTTTCTATGGTGCGCGGCCTTCCTTGGAGGATTTCGTGTATGCTCGCCAGTTTTCGCGGCCATCTCAACTCCTGGTTCGTCCGGGCGCTGTTTTTGCTCCTCGTGCTCGCCTTCGCGGTCTGGGGGGTGGGGGACGTGGTGCGGCTGATCGGCGGCGATCCGGCGGTGGCGACCGTCGCCGGGCAGAAGCTCGACGCGCCGACCGTCGCCAACGCCTTCCAGAGCCAGTTGCAAGCCGCCGAGCGGCAAATGGGCGCGGATGCGACCCCAACCCCGGAAATGCGCCGTGAGGTCGCGCTGCGGACGATCGAAATCCTGATCACCCAGACGGCGATGAACGCCAAGGCCAAGGCGATGGGCGTCGTGGTGCCGGCGGCCGCGCTGCGTCAGGCGGTGTTCGCGATCCCCGCGTTCCAGGGCCCGGCCGGCAGCTTCGATCGCCGCCAGTTCGAGATGGTGCTGCAGAAAAATGGCCTCGACGAGGGCCGCTTCCTGAAGATGCTGCGCGGCGACATGCGTGAGCAGGAAATCCTCGGCGCGCTCCGCGCCGGCGTCGCCCCGCCCGAGGAATTGCTGCGCGCGGTGCTGGTCTATCAGGACCAGACCCGCGCCGCCGACGCCGTGGAGCTGCCCGTCAACGCAGCAGCACCGCCGCCGCCGCCGAGCGAGGCGCAGCTCCGCCGCTACTACGAAAACCATCCCGGGGATTTCAGCGCGCCGGAATATCGCCGCATCAAGGCGGTGGTGCTGTCCGCCGACACCCTCCTCAAAGCGATCACCGTTCCCGATGACGAGGTCCGCCAGGCCTTCGATCAGCGCAAGGCGGAATTTTCCAAGCCGGAAACCCGCGCGATCGAGGTCGTCGTGGCGCGGACCGAGGCCGCGGCGAGCAAGCTCGCCATCGCCTGGCGGGCCGGCGCGGACTGGACGGAGATGACCAAGGCCGCCGAGCAGGCCGGCGAATCGACGCTCAGTCTCGACACCGCGACGCCGTCGCAAATCCCGGTCCCCGAACTCGCCAAGGCGCTCTTCGCCGCCGAGCCCGGGGTGATCACCGGGCCGATCAAAACCGATCTCGCCTGGTATGTCGCCCGCGTCGTCAAGGTCAACGCCCCGAGCAGCGAGGCGTTCGATGCGGTCAAGGACCGCTTGCGCGCCGAACTCGCGCGGCAGGAGGCGAATGAGCAGCTCGACGGCCACGCGACCAAGCTCGAGGACGCGCTCGCCGGCAGCGGCGGGCTCGATGATCTGCCGGGCGATCTCGGCGCGGTCGGCGTCGCCGGCACGCTGGACGCCGAAGGGGTCACGCCGGACGGCAAGCCGGCGCCGCTCCCCGGCCCCGAGGCGCTGAACAAGGCGCTGCTGGCCGCCGCCTTCCAGATGAAAAAAGGCGAGCCGCCGCGCCTCGTCGAGACCGGCGCCGATGCCAGCGCCCCCCCCGGCGAGCCGCCGCCGCCGCGGGCCTATTACGCGGTCAGCGTCGAGGACATCATCCCGCCCGCGGTCAAACCCTTCGCCGAGGTCAAGGCCGATGTCACCCGCGCCTGGATCGAGGCCGCCCGGCGCCACGCCCAGGAAGTCACCGCGGCCGGGCTTTTGAGCGCGGTCGAGGGCGGGCAGAGCCTCGCCGATGCGGCGCTCAAGGCCGGGGTCCGGGTACGGCGCCTTGCGCCGGTGAAGCGCTTCGCCGGCGCCGAGGGCGTGCCGGCGGCGCTGCTCGCGCCGCTTTTCGCCCTGAAGCAGGGCGAGCCGACGATGATCGAGACCAATGACGGTTTCATGGTCGCGGTGCTCGCCGAAATCCGCGATCCCGACCCCAAGACCGATACCGCCGAATATGCCAAGATCCGTGCCTCGATGCAGAAGCGGCTGGGGGACGATATCGAAGAGATCTATGTCACCGCCGTCCGCAACGCGGCCCACCCGCAGGTCAATCAGACTTTGCTGAACCAGATCGCCGCCCCCTGAACCCGCTCCCCTGAACCCGCTCCCCGAACCCGCTCCCCGAACCCGCTCCCCGAACCGGCGCCGATGCGGCGCGAGAGGAATGCCCGATGACCGCCGCCCCGCCCCCGGAAGTCACTCCGGAGTTCACCGCCTTCCGCGACTGTTACGCCAGCGGACGCGGGGCGCTGGTGTCCTGGCGCGGGGTCGCCGATCTCGAAACCCCGGTCGCGGCGTTTCTCAAGCTCGCGCATGGCCGGGCCAATTCCTTCCTGCTCGAAAGCATCGAGGGCGGCGCCGCGCGCGGGCGCTATTCGATCATCGGGCTCGCGCCCGATCTGATCTGGCGCTGCCGCGATGGCCGCGCCGAAATCAACCGCGACGCCCTCGCCGCTCCGCACGCTTTCGCCCCCGACCCGCGCCCGCCGCTCGAGAGCCTCCGCGCCATCATCGCCGAAACCCGGCTCGACGTGCCGGAGTTCCTGCCGCCGATGGCGGGCGGGCTGGTCGGTTATCTCGGCTACGACATGGTGCGGCTGATGGAGCACCTGCCGACCGCTAAGCCGGACCCGCTCGGCCTGCCGGATTCGATCCTGGTCCGCCCGACACTGTTCGCCATTTTCGATAATGTGAAAGACGAACTGGTGCTGATCGCCCCGGTCTATCCGCGGCCGGGGATCTCCGCCGAAGCGGCGTTCGCCGAGGCGCAAACCCGGCTGGCGGCGGCGCAAGCGGCGCTCGACCAGCCGCTGCCGCACCCGCCGCCGCCGGTTTCCCTCGCCCCGATGCCCGAACCCAGCTCAAATTTCACCAAGGCCGAGTTCATCGCTGCCGTCGAACGGGCGAAAGAGTATATTTTCGCCGGCGATGCCTTCCAGATCGTGCCGAGCCAGCGCTTCTCGGCGCCGTTCGCGCTGCCGCCGTTCGCGCTCTATCGCGCGCTCCGGCGCATCAACCCGGCGCCGTTCCTGTTTTTCCTCGATTTCGGCGGTTTCGCGGTGGTCGGCAGCAGCCCGGAAATCCTGGTGCGGCTCCGGGACGGCATCGTCACCATCCGCCCGCTCGCCGGCACCCGCCGGCGTGGCGCGACCCGTGACGAGGATCAGGCGCTGGAGGCGGAACTGCTCGCCGACCCGAAGGAGCGCGCCGAGCATCTCATGCTGCTCGATCTCGGCCGCAACGATGTCGGCCGGGTTGCCGAGATCGGCTCGGTGCGTGTCACCGAAAGCTTTTCCATCGAGCGGTTCAGCCATGTCATGCACATCATGTCGGATGTGCAGGGCAAGCTCCGCCCCGGGCTCGACGCGGTCGATGCGCTGGTCGGCGGTTTTCCCGCCGGCACGCTGACCGGCGCGCCGAAGGTGCGGGCGATGGAAATCATCGACGAGCTGGAACCGGTGCGGCGCGGCCTCTATGCCGGCTGCATCGGCTATTTCGCCGCCAATGGCACCATGGATACCTGCATCGGTCTCCGCACCGCGGTGGTCAAGGAGGGCGTGATGCATGTCCAGGCGGGGTGCGGCGTGGTCGCCGATTCCAACCCCGAGGCGGAATACGAGGAAACCCGCCAGAAAGCCCGCGCGCTGTTCCGCGCCGCCGAGGAGGCGGTGCGCTTCGCCGCCGATCGCGGCGCGCGGCCGGGGTAAGCGTAAGAAAGAGAAGTTGTTCTTTTTTGGAAAAAAGAACCAAAAAACTTTTCCCTTGATGCCGCGAACGGCAGGAAATCCGCGTTGCAATCCATTAGGAAGAAATTCTTATGACAACATCCCCCGCCCGCGCCCAGGAACGCCTGCCGCCGATCGCTCCCGCGGAGTGGACGCCGGAGCAGAAAAAAGTCGCGGCGGAAATCGTCGCCGGCCCGCGCGGCGGCATGCCGGGGCCGTTCAACGCCTGGCTGCGGAGCCCCGATCTCGCCTCAAGGTTCCAGAAAGTCGGTGAATATGCGCGGTTTCATACCTCGCTGCCGCCGGCGCTCAACGAAATCGCGATCCTGCTGGTGGCGCGCGACTGGTCGGCGGCGTTCGAGTGGTATGCGCATTATCAGCTCGCGATGAAGGCCGGGCTTTCGCCTTCCGTCGCCGAGGCCATCGCCCATCGCCGCCGCCCCGAGGGGATGAGCGAGGACGAGGCGATGGTGCATGATTTCGCCCGCGAATTGCTGGAAACACGGAATGTCTCGGACGCGATTTTCGAGAAAATGCGGACGCGGTTCGGCGAGCGCGGCATCGTCGATCTGATCGGCACCCTTGGCTATTACGTCGCGGTTTCGATGACGCTGAACGTCGCCGGCGTGCCGGTGCCGCCGGGAAGCAGCGTGCCGGGCTTGCCGGAGTAAGCCGCTACGCCGCGAGGTGGGCGAGCCAGTCGCGCACCCCCGCCGGATCGCCGAAGGCTTCGTGGACGTAGAGGCCCTGCCCGCCGGCGTCGCTTGCCGCGCGCATCCCGTCCGCGTCGGTCACATCGTCGCCGATGAACACCGGAACCCGTCCGGCGAAGGGCGCGCGGGCGAGCAGGAAACCCACCGCCGAGCCCTTGTCGGCGCCGCGCGGGCGGATTTCCCAGGCCATGTGCGAGGCCAGCAGCACGAAACGCGCCGCATCCCGCGCCACCATCCCGGCAAGCGGCGCACGGAGCGCCTCGCCGGCCTCGGGGATGGCGCGGTAATGGACCACGAAGCCGCGCGCCTTCGGCTCAAAAAGCGCGCCGGGATGGGCAGCGACCAGGCGCCTGGCCGCCTCGCGCCACGCCTCCGGCGCCGAAGGCAGATCGGGACGCGATGCCGCGGCCGCGGGCGAGAGGCGGAACACCCCGCCATGCTCGCCGGCCAGAGCCACCGGAATGCCGGGGAGAAAGCGGTCGAGATCGGCGAGCGGCCGGCCGCTCACCAAGGCGAGCGCGCCGTCAAGACGCCGCGACAGCCGCGCCAGGAGATCACCAAGCCCAGGCGGGATGACG
>JAKCCP010000263.1 GCA_021841985.1 Pseudomonadota bacterium
GCCACGCACAAGCATCCCAAGGTCCGCGAGTGGCTGGCGCGGCATCCGCGCTGGACCTTCCATTTCACGCCCACCTCCGGGTCGTGGCTGAACGCGGTCGAGAACTTCTTCTCGACGTTGACTCGCCAGCGCATCCGCCGTGGCAGCTTTCATTCGATCGTCGACCTCCAAGCTGCAATCAACCGCTTTCTCGCCGAACACAACGCCGAGCCCAAGCCCTTCGTCTGGAGGGCCTCCGCCGCCTCGATCCTCGCCAAGCTCGACCAACTGCCTGAACCAGCCGAATGAGTCAGAACACTAGCATTCGCATCTCCAACCCAGCCCGCTTCAGGCCGACGGGTGTCAAATCGCGTCGAAACGTGCCTCCCCTGCAATCGCAAGACGACCGGTCGCTTCCCAGACGATCGAGTCACGTGCGGAGATCAGAGACGGGTTGGATGCTCATGCTGACGTATCTCCTGGGCTGCGGCCCCACCGGCGGACGGTGCCGGCATCAATATTGAACAAATCAAGGACACGGCCGAGCGTGTGATCCACCATCGCGCCGATTGAGGCCGGCCGCGCGTAAAAGGCGGGCATCGGCGGCGCGATGATCGCGCCCAGCTCGGCGAGCGCGAGCAGGGTCTTCAGGTGGCCTACGTGCAACGGGGTCTCCCGAACCATAAGCACAAGACGGCGGCGTTCCTTGAGCACGACGTCGGCCGCGCGGGTGAGCAGCGAGCCGGTCGCACCCGTCGCGATCTCGGCGGCGCTGCGGATCGAACAGGGGGCGACGATCATTCCCGCGGTACGGAATGACCCTGACGAAATCGCCGCCGCAATGTCGCCCGCGGCATAAGAATGGCTTGCCAGCGCGCGGATGTCGGCCGGTCGGAGGTCGGTTTCGTGGACCATGGCAATCTCGGCCGCGCGCGACATCACGAGATGGGTCTCGATATCAAGACCGCGCAGGATCTCAAGAAGCCGGATGCCGTAGATTATCCCGGATGCGCCTGAAATCCCGACGATGAGCGGAAGTTGGCTCTCTGCCCGCGGGTCCATCAGCCGGGTACCGAGCCACCGTCGACCACGAAGGCATCCCCGGTCATGGAATTACCGCCAGGACCGGGGAGGCAGCGCGGCGCGCCAGGCGCCTACGGATGGATGGCGATCTCCTCGGACCGGTTGAGGCCCAAAGCACCAGAGCCGCGCCATCCTCGGCCAACCGACGGCACAGGCAACGCCGCTCCCGCGCGCCACGCCGGTGACAAGCGCTACCTCAGCTTCGAGCGCGGCGCTCATTGCAGCCGCCCCCGCGTCTCCGGAACCACGAGCGCGCCAAGCGCCAAACCAAGATAAAGCGCCGCGCAAAAGCTTGCAAGGGTCGGTGCCAGCCCGCCAATCGAGCCGCTGAACAGTGATACGAGGAAGGGCATTGTCCCACCGATCGCGAAGCCGAGATTCCACGATACGCCCGTGCCCGTTGCACGCAAGGCGGTCGGGAACCGCTCGTTCAGTAAAATCGTGATCGCCGCATAGCCGGCATTGCCGAGGAAGGCGATCAGCAGCGCCGGGCCGATCACGTCACTATAGGCGGTGAGATGCGCAAGATGGAGGTAAAGCCGTGGCAGTGCGATGATGTTCACCACGCCGATCAGCAGAAAGGCCGGCTTGCGGCCGATGATCTGGCTGAGTGCACCGATCGAGGTGGCCGAAATAATGGCGACGATGCTGCCAAGGATGAGGATATGAGCGACCTCCGGCTTCGGCAGCTTGCTCACCAGATTGAGAAAGCTTGGCATGAAGCCGGAGGTGAGATAATAGCTGGCACCGCCACCCTTGGTCAGCAGCAGGTTGACCAGTAGCACGTCGCGGTGGGGCGGGCGGGTCAGAGCGGCGAGTGGTGCGTGCGGCATTTGCGCTGCGGCATCGCCCCGCCAGAGCGGCGATTCCTCGAGCGCACGGAAGGCGAAGAGGCCCAGCCCGGCGCTGATGATGCCGATGAGGAACATGCAGCGCCAGCCCCAAATCTCGAATTGCGGCCCCGGGAAGGCGGACGAGATGATCGCCAGCGCGAGCGAGGCGAGCAGCGCGCCGATGCCGGCTCCGCCGCCGCCGATGAAACCGGACAGGGCGCCGCGTCAGCGCTTCGATTCCTTAACAAGTCCGGTTTCACAAATTCATTTTTTAATTGCCATAGCTGCGCCTTGCTTGATCGTAAATACATTTAACAAAAAAGTTGTCTTTTGATACGACAGCCGCCCGAACCTCCTGGAAACTGCCCCTCCCTCACGCGAACAACACCCGAAATAGCACTCCGAACACACCGCCGACATCGACCGCGGGCACCTCGCTCCGATAGGCGCCCGTAAACAGATGCACGATCAGCGCCCGGCGCTCACCAGCGTCGAGGTCGAAGCGGATTGCCACCCCCTCGCCGGCGCGGCGCACCACACGAAACGGCAGGCAGAGCGCGCGGCGCCCAAGTAGCAGCGTGCCGCTGGAGATCGTCTCGCTCCAGCTCGTCATCTCGGCCACCAGCCGCGCCCCCCCGAGCGAGATGTCGGCGACCGAACAGCCGAGCACGCTGCCCCCCTCCAGCACCACCCGCGCCCGCTCGTTCGAGGCAAACCGCTCCTCGGCACGCTTGCGCGGCAGCTCGATCGAGACCGCGGCGGCAAGCATCAGGGTCGCGATATTGAACAGGCTCCAGAACATGTTGGTCGCATACCCGGCACTCTCGTAAAGCGGCGAATAGGGCGAAATGTTGCGCAGCATGCCGAACAGCGTGAGCATCGCGAGCCCGCTGAAGGGAAGAAAAAAATTCCACTGCACGGTGATACGCTCGCTTGACAACCCTTTCGCCGTGACCTTGAACGGATGCCCGAACGGCCGCACCAGCGCCGTCGCCACCGTGCGGGTCACGGCAAAGGCGCAGAGCAGTTGCGTGACATCGGTCATCACCGGCAAAACCCGGTTCTCGGCATAGATCGCCATGAAGGCCGCCGAACACAGCACCATCGGCGCCAGCCAGGTCACGAGATCGGCGACATCGCTGCTGATCACCGCCGTCCCGGTCCACCAATAGACCAAGGGTGCGGTGATCATCATAAGTTTGAAGGCGTAGGTAAAACTCCAGTAAAATACGGTGTCGAGCGAGGACAACCGGTTGATCAGCCGCAACCGCGCCGGCCCCGCGAACGACCAGCGGGTGTAGATCTGCTGCATCGCGCCCAAGCACCAACGCGCGCGTTGCGAGACATATTCCCGGATCCCCTCGGGGGCGAGGCCAAGGCTCAAGGGCTCGTTGAGGAAGATCGTGCGATAGCCGTATTCCTCCATCTTGAAGGTCGTGAGCATGTCCTCGGTGACGGTCTCGATCGCCATGCCGCCGCAGGCCTCAAGTGCCGCCACGCGAAACACCGCCGAGGTGCCGCAGCAGAACGCCGCCCCCCAGGCATCCTTGCTGGCCAGCAGCGAGTTGAAGAAAAACCGCTGCTCGTCGGGCCAAACGGCGGCGCAGAGCAGATTGCTCTGGATCGGGTCGGGATTGAAAAAATGCTGCGGCGTTTGTACGATGCCAATGCGCGCGTCCTCGAAAAGCCCGAGCGTGCGCATCAGAATCTTCCGGTTAGGCACGAAATCGGCATCGAGCAGAAGAAGAAAATCCGGCCGCCGTCCGATGCTAAGCGCGTGGTGCAGACCGTTATTGACATTGCCTGCCTTGGCGTGCCTGCCCTTGACGCGGCGGACATAAAGCGCCCCCAGCTCAGCCGCCAGGTCGCGCACCCAGTCCCGCGCCCCGTCATCGAGCACGAACACCCGCAGATCAGGATGCTCGATCGCTAGCGCCCCGACGATCGTGCGCTCAAGAATAGCGTGACCTTCGTTGTAGGTGGCGATGAAGACATCGACCGGAGCGCGGTGCAGCACCGAATGCCGCGTCGCATCCGCGTCCGGCGCGCGGTTCCTGGTGCGCGACATAAAAAGATAGACGGCGATCGAACTCATCGTCGCGCACGATTCAAAAATGAAAAATATCCACGCCCACTCTTGCTGCCAGAGCGCCTGACCCTCCGGCATGGCATGAAAAAACCGCCACCAGATATAACGAAGCGACAAAAAGACACATAACAATGCGGAAAACACCCGCACCAAGGGCGTCTCGCGGCCGAATAGCGCGGCCAACGACAACATCGCCCCCAACGCCAGCAACGACGGCGCCCAGGCGTGCGAGTCGAGCATCAGGGGAAGGCCAGGGCGTTGCCCTGGACCCGCGGGGGCCAGTGGCCCCAGACCCCCATTCTTGGAGGGTTGTCTGGGGAGGGGCGCGAGGGAGCGTTGGCAAGCGACAGGGTTGCGCCCCTCCCCAGGCAACCCTCTACGGGACAGGGGCCAGGGACATTGTCCCTGGCGGGGTCCAGGGGCAGCGCCCCTGATCTTCCCCTGATACCCACCCTCAGAACACCGCCCGGATGAGCCGCGTGGCGGCGCTGGTGATCCCGGTTGGGATCAGCACGTGCGCGGTGCGTCCGATCAAGCATTCCCCGCTTTGGCCGCGCGCGCGGTCGGGGCGGATCCAGACGGTAACCGAGCTTGGCCGCGCCACCGGCACGGCGGCGAGGTTGCGATCCTGGGTGAGGCTCGCCGCCCCGGTCACCGAGATCACCTGCCCATGCTGTTCCGCGCCATCGCCGGTGAGGCGGAATTTCACCTGCTGTCCGACGGCGATATCGGAAAACCGGCTTTGTGGAATGGCGGCAATGACAAACGGCGAGTCGCAATCGACAAGCTCGGCAACCATTTCGCCGCTGGCGATGCGCTCGCCCTCGGCGGCGCCAAGCTTCCACACCATCCCGGCGAGCGGGGCTTTGAGCGTTGCCTCGGCGAGGCGGGCGAGGCGGGCCCGCTCGGCGGCGATCTCGGCCGCGGTCGCCTCGCGCGCCGCGCGGGCGTCGGCGATGGCGCGATCGAGTTCAGCCAAGCGAATATCGACCTCGTCGCCGCGCTGGGTGGAATAGCTGACATCGTTGTCGCCGGGCCCGATCTGGATACCGGCCCGCGCCGCCTGCTCTTCGATCCCCGCCATCTCGGCCGTGGCCTGGGCGGTCTCTTCCTGATGGCTGGCTACGAGCAGCGCCGTGCGCAGCTTGTCGATCTCGGCCGGGGCGGCAAAGCCGGCTTGCGCGAGGCGCGATTTGCGCCCGAGATCGACGCGCGCCTGAGCGCGCGCGGCGGACGCCGCCTCGGCCTGCCCGCTCGCCCCGGCCAGCGCCGCCTGTTCGCGCGCCGCGACGAGTGCCTGATGGGCCGCGACCCGGCGCGCAAGCTCGCCCCTGAGCCGCTCCAGCACGGCACGCGCTGCCTCGGTGCTCGCGAGATCGGCCTCGGCGCGGTGGTTCGCCGCAAGCAAATCATTGAGCCGTTGATCATCAACCCGGTCGTTCTCGACCCGCGCCAGCGTTGCCGCGCGCGCCACCGTCGCCCCGACCGTAACCGCCAGCCCGTGCACCACGCCCTCGATCGGGGTGCGGAGCGCCACAGTATAAGATGAGACCACCGCTGCGTCGCTGGCGACGAACAACTCTTCTGAGCCGAGTGCATAGAGGCCGGCCGCGAGCACGGCGAGGGCGGCGAACCGCTTGGCGGATTTGCTGGTGAGCAGCCGGCGTAGCGTGCCCGCGGATTTCGTCTCCGTGACCGGGGGGCTGCGGAGCGTTGCGGCCGAGTCGGAAAAACTGTTCATCCCTCCCTCCGCGCAATGGATTTCTCACCATGGCGCGGTGGGCGTTAGCGCCGGGTTAACCCGCGGCCGGAATGCTTCTTCAGTGTCCGCCGGTCGAGCCAAAACCGCCGGCGCCGCGCGTCGTGGTCGCGGAAAACTCCTCCACTACCTGAAAGCGCGGGCGGAGGATGGGAACGAAGATCATCTGCGCGAAGCGGTCGCCGGGTGTGAGCGTCACCACCGCGCCGCCTTCGGGGTTACGGTTCCAGGCGCTGACCAGGATCGGGCCGGTGTAGTCGGGGTCGATCAGGCCCACGAGATTGCCGAGCACCAGCCCCTGGCGATGGCCGAGCCCGGAGCGCGGCAGGATCAAGGCGGCAATGCCGGGATTGCCGATATGAAGCGAAAACCCCACCCCGATGAGCGCCGGCATGGCGCCAGGGGCGAGCGTGAGGGGTTCATCGAGGCAGGCATGGAGGTCGATCGCCGCCGCCATGTCGGAGTGGTGGCGCGGCAAGCCCCAGTGCGCGAGCCGCGGGTCGAGCAGCCTGACCTCGATCATCGGGTCGTCGGATTCAGCCATTTTTATCCCTCCGCGTGGCCACGCTTTCGGCGAGCAGGCAAAGTATCTCCCACATTAGACTGGCCCCGGCGAGCGCTGTGATGCCGGCGGCATCGAAAGGTGGCGAAACCTCGACGAGATCGGCGCCGACAAAATCGATCCCCCGCAACCCACGCAGCAGGCCCAAAGCCTCGCGGGTGGTAAAACCGCCGATCTCGGGCGTGCCGGTGCCGGGGGCAAAGGCCGGATCAAGACAGTCGATATCGAAGCTGAGATAGGTTTTTTCCCTGCCCACGACGCGCCGGGCTTCGGCCAGCGTGGCGGCGAGGCCGGCTTGTTCGACTTCTTCGACGCGCATCACCCGCACGCCTTGCGCGCGCGCCCAGTCCAGCTCGTCGGCATCATAGAGCGAGCCGCGAATACCCACCTGAATGATGCGCCGGGGATCGAGCAGACCTTCCTCGATGGCGCGGCGAAAGGGCGTGCCGTGGACGTAGCGACTGGCACCGAAATAACGGTCGGAAGTGTCGGAATGGGCGTCGAAATGCACCATCGCGAGCGGCTCATTGGCGGCAATGCCGCGCAGGATGGGCAGCGAAAGTAGATGATCGCCGCCGGCCGAGAGGGGCACGATGCGCCGGGCGGCGAGCCCGCGGTAGAAATCGGTGACGCGATCGAGGGTGTCGGTGAGATCGACCGGGTTGCAGCCGACATCGCCGAGATCGGCGCAGTTGGCGAGCGCGAAGGGCGCCGTGTTGGTCGCGGGATTGAACCGGCGCATCAGGGTCGAGGCATCGCGCAGCGCGCGCGGGCCATGGCGCGCGCCGGGGCGGTTGGTGGTGCCGCCATCCCAAGGGAGGCCGATCAGGCCGATCTCAATCCCCTCCGCCGCCTCGATCGCGACATGGGGGAGGCGCATGAAGGTCGCGATGCCGGCGAAGCGCGGCAGCACCGCGCCCGAGACCGGCTGGTTGCGCCCCGCTCCGCCTCCCTGTTCGCCGGTCACGGCGTGCTATGCACCGCCGGCTTGCGCGTGACACTTTGCGGTTTCGTCAACTCGTTCTGCTTGGCGATCGCGCCGAAATAGGGCGCGAAACAGGGGCGGTTGATATAGCGCCCAGCGCCACGCACACTGCGCAAATCGCCATCGTGCCAAACCACGCGGCCTTGTGAAAGCGTGGTGCGGGCGAGGCCTTGCACCTGCATCCCCTCATAGATGTTGTAATCGACGTTCTGGTGGTGGGTGCGCGCCGAGATGGTGCGGCGGCCATTCGGATCCCAGACCACGAGATCGGCATCCGAACCGACCGCAACAGCGCCCTTGCGCGGATAGAGATTGAAGATTTGCGCGGTGTTGGTCGAGGTGATGCGGACGAATTCACCGGGTGTGAGGCGGCCGGTGGTGACGCCGTGGTGCCAGAGGACGCTGAGCCGATCCTCGATGCCGCCAGTGCCATTCGGGATCTGGGTGAAGTTCTCCCGCCCCATGGCTTTTTGTGGCGCGCAGAAACAGCAATGATCGGTGGCCGTGGTCTGCAACTGCCCCGAAGTGAGCCCAGCCCAGAGCGCCTTCTGGTGATGGCGGGCGCGGAAGGGCGGGCTCATGACATGGGCCGCCGCCGTTGCCCAGTCGGGGTTGTGATAGACGCTTTCATCGATCACCAGATGCTGCGCCAGTACTTCGCCATAGACGCGGTGGCCCTCGCCGCGGGCGCGTGCGATGGCGGCCGCCGCTTCCTCGGTCGAGACATGGACGATATAGACCGGCGCGCCCATCACCCTGGCGATGGCGATGGCACGTTGTGCCGCCTCGCCCTCGACGGCCGGAGGGCGCGACAGCGCATGGCCCTCGGGGCCGGTGATGCCGGCCTCCAGCAGCTTGCGCTGGAGATGAAACACCGCCTCGCCATTTTCGGCATGCACGTTGCAAATCGCGCCGAGTTCGAGGGCGCGGGAAAAACTGTTCAGCAGCACACCATCATCGACCATGATGGCACCCTTGTAGGCCATGAAATGCTTGAAGCTGTTGACACCGTGCTGGCGCGTGAGCACGCCCATTTCTTCCCGCACCTGTTCCGACCACCAAGTGACAGCGACATGAAAGCTGTAGTCAGCAGCGGCCTTCTCGCCCCAGCCGCGCCAAGTGCGCCAAGCCTCGACCAGTGAATCGCCAGGATTTGGAATGACAAAATCGATGATCATGGTGGTGCCGCCGGCGAGCCCCGCCGAGGTGCCGGAGAAGAAA
>JAKCCP010000002.1 GCA_021841985.1 Pseudomonadota bacterium
ATCTCTGGCTCGGGGCGATCTTCGATCCCGAGATGACGGCGCTGGAGAGGCTCCTCGGGCGCGAGCTTCCCGAATTGCGTCGCACCTGGCTGGCGCAGCCCACCGCGGAGGTCATCACTGCCAATGCAGGATGACCGGCCGCCCCTTCGCCTCGCGGGGTTGGGGGAAAAGCCGGGGCGTTCGGGCGGCGGGCGCGCGGCCTGGCACGCGCGACCGCTCTCGCGCACCCTGCTCGCTTATGCGGCTGCACTCGTCATACTCGGGCTGGTCGCCCATACCGTGTCCCTGAGCGGTTTGCGGGCGGCGTCGGCGCAGGCGCGGCCAAGCCTGTTCCTGAGCGCTTGCCTGGTCGCGGCGCTGGGCTGGCTCATCGGCGATGCTTTCTTGTTCTCCCGCCTGTTCAGCTATTTCCGTGCCCCCGTCGGCTTCGCCGAGATGCTGCCGGCCAACGCCATGCATGAATTCCTGCAATTGCTCGACACGGTGGCCGCAGGCCTCGCCATCGTCGGCTTCGTGCATCGGCGAAGCGGCCTGCCGTTCCTCGCCGCCGGTGCGACGATGCTGCTTCAGGGTGTTGTCGATTTTCAGGTGATCGCCTGGGGAGCCTTGCTCGCGGTGCCGCGCGCGAGCGGCATGGCCGCGGATCTCGCATGGTATTATCCCGCTCTGGTAATAGCCTGCACCTGGATTTTCGCTGCATGGTGGATAGTTGGACGGCCGCACACCCGGCTCGGCGCCTGGCTGCGCCAGCGCCCCACGCTACAAGCCTTCCGCATGGCACGCCCAAGCCATTATCTCAGGCTGTCGCTGATCCGCGCGCTGATCTACGCCAGCCAGGGCGTGGCGCTCTATGGCGAACTCCGGGCTTTCAACATCCCCGCGCCGCTGCGCGACGTGTTCGCCCTTGAGGCGGCGATCCTGCTGCTTGGCGCGCTGCCCATCGCGCCCGCCGGCCTCGGTGTGCGGCAGGTTTTGACAGTGACGCTGCTGCGGGCCTTCGCCCCCCGAGCAACCCTGCTGGCTGCCGCGTTGGCCCATTCCGCCGTGATGATCGTCTTCAGGATGCTCATGGGCCTGCTGTTCGCCGGCCGCTTCGCGCGATTGCTGGCCGAGCCGCGCGCGGGCGGCGCCGTTCTCCACCAAGCGTGAGCGCCGCGCGCGTCCTCCTTGCGTGGTGCCGCGGGCTTCTGCCCCTTCTGTTGCTGGCGGGCTGCGCTACCGACGGGGCACAGCAGCGCGCCGCGGAGCCGCTTTTCCTCCCCGAGTACGGCGCCGGTGAGCACGGCCGCAAGACCTGGTTCGATCGCGTCGTCGAAACCAATCCGGGCGGCATCCATGTCGCGGTCTCGCCCGAATTCGAGCGCGCGCCGCCACGCCGGATTGCCGTGCTGCCGTTCGTCGATCGCGGCAGCGGCAATTACGTGCTGGACAAGGTGGCGCTCACCGAGCGCAATGCCGCGCAGCTGACGGATTGGCGCTGGACCGATGCGAATCGCCTGCGCCGGGTGATCGATGGCTTCCTGAGCGCCAGGGAATTCATCACCGTGCCGGTGCCGGAGGTGGATGCGGTGCTCGCGCGCCACGGCATCGATGATGACGCCAAGCTCAGCCGCGTCCCGCCGCAGACCCTCGCGCGCTGGCTCGGCGTCGATGCGGTGGTGTATGGCGAGGTCGAGCACTACGAGGTCTATTACCTTTTTCTGATGGCGGGCTGGGAGGTCACGCTCAAGATCGCCATCGCCTCGGGCGGCACCGGCGCTACGACGCTCGAAGAAGAAGGGACGGAATACAAGATCGAAGTGCGCCCGGCCGAGGCGGGGCGGGATATCGCGATCAACTCATTGCTTGATAGCACCGATCTCCGCGATGTCGATCTGCGGCGCGACGAGGAAGAAGTCAGCCGGGAGTTGATCCTCAGAATTCCGCACGCAGGCACGCCAGCCGCCACGGCCACGACATCGCCCCCGCTTGCGCCGCCATCCGACGGGCCGGTGCCGATAGCCCGCAAAACCGGCTACGGCGCGCCAGAAGAGCCGCGTGAGGTTTTTTTTCTGCCCGAGCAGGATCTGGCCGATCACGGGCGGAAATCCTTTCTCGATCGCCTCATCGAAACCGACCCGGAAAGCTTCACGCCGCACATCGCGCCCGATTATTGCGCGAGAGCGCCGCATCGCGTCGCCGTGCTCCCCTTCGCCTATGAGGGCAGTGGCAACCTCATCATCGACGGCCTGCCGGTGACACTGCGCGGCGAGAACACCCGCGCGCGCTGGCGCTGGACCTATGCCAATCGCATGCGCGAAACCTTCGCCGCCTTTCTCGCGCAACGCGAATTCTCCTTGGTGCCGCTGCCGGAGATCGACACAATCCTTGCCGCCCATGGGATCGTGACCCGGGGCGCGCTCGAATCCATCCCCGCCGATGAGCTTGGCGCGTGGCTCGGCGCCGATACCCTGATCGCGGGAGATGTCACCTCCTATCAGGGACTTTACGCATTTCTCGTCGCTGGCTGGAGAGTGGGGCTGCAAATGAACATGCTGGCCACCGCCGCCGGCAATGACGATCATCTCATGAGCATCTCCGGCGGGCGCTATGCGGTCGCGGTTCAGCTCGCGCTGGTGCCGATCGATCTTTATATCGATTCCGGGCTGAGCGTGCTCAAGCTGCGTGATGTGCGGTTGCGCCGCGCCGAGGAGGAGGTGGCGCGTGAGATCGTGCTGCGCATCCCACGCTGCCCGTCGCCGTCCCCGCCCCCCGCGCCGGCGCCTCTCGCGGGCCTTTCCGCTGACTGATTTTTCACGAGAGGCAAAAAACCTGATCCGTCCGCGTTCGAAGTGGAGTTCGGCCCGCCGGCCTTATCCCTGTTTCTGGTTCGCCAAGATCCGCCGCATGGCGTCGATCAACGCCTGAACGCTGTTGCCATTGTGCTGGAGATAGCTTGCGTAGTCGCTGCGCTGAGTGAGGCGAAGGCTGACGCCTTCCACCACCAAATCCTCGATCTTCGGACCGCCGCCGGTCATTGAGATTACCCATTCGACATCGGCGTCGGGGTTGTTGGGGCGCGAGATCGTGGTGCTCACCCAGGTCAGATCATCATGCGGCGTGGTGCGGCCGAGGACGTAGTGGACGCCTTTATATTCGCCGAGATGGCCGGCGATGCTGTTCAACAGAACCTGATGAAACAGAGCGACATAATCCTGCTGTTGCTGCGGGGTGGCGAGGCGCCAGAAGCGGCCCAGGCAGAAGCGCGCGATACCGTCCACATCCACCGCGCGATCGACGATCCGCTGCAGTTGCGCGCGCTTTTCAGCAAACCCACCGGGGCCGTTGATCACGTTCACCAGTTGATCGCCGACATCACGGACGAATTCCCGGGGATCGGCCGCGCGCGCGGCGGAAACGCGAGGCAGGACAAACATTACCGCAAGTGCGGCGAGGGCCGGAAATTGGCGTCTACTCCACATAGTTCCCTCTCTTTCTCGGGAAAGCAGGCGATCAACTGGCGCAGCGGGGCGCCGCTCTCGCCTCACTCGGATTGCGTCGTGGGCGCCGGGAACCAAGCCGGGACGGTCGCGCGCTGGTCGTTGCGGATCGCCTCCAACTGGCTCTGGCGGTGCTGGCGATAGAGGCTACGGATGGTGGCATAGGGATCAAGCGCGGTTTTCTGCACCTGATCAAGCGAGTCGAGCACGCGTTCGCGGGTATCGATCGCAACCATGGCATAATAGGACCATTCGAGGGCATAGACCGTGGTGCCATTGCCGATCCAGGTAAACGGCCAATCGACGACATCGACACCGTAGCCGGCGAGATCGCGCGGATCGGAGGGGCCGAGGATTGGCACGTAGAGGTAGGGCCCCTCGGGCACGCCGTAAAGTGCCAGCGTCAGGCCGAAATCGGCATCGTGATTGACATAGCCCCAATGCTTCGCGACATCGAAGAGCCCGCCCACGCCCAGGGTTGAGTTGATGATAAAGCGCATGAAAGTATCGCCGGCGCGGCGCGGCTTGCCCTCGGCGACGTCGTTGAAGAACACGGTGGGGTAGGCAAGGTTGAGGAGGGCGTTGTGGATGCTCTCGCGCGCGGCCTCGGGCACGGCGTAGCGGTAGGCTTCGGCGGCGGGCTTCAGCGTCACCGCGTCAAGCCCGTTATTGATTTTGTACATGACGCGGTTGGTTGGCTCCAACGGATCGTTGGTCTGTTTGTAATCGGCCACCGCGTCCTTGTCGCTGGCCGGAGGGCGCGGGGCACAGCCGGTGAGTGCCATGAGGCAGGCAAGCGGGACCAGTAGCGAAAGCAAGGGGTTCGGGCGGGGCATGCGGCTTCCTCGCGGTAGATGACGGACAAGGCACCGGTCGCCTCTCGCAACCGAGGGGGCCGAGACCGAGCGGGGTGAACCTGCAATAAAGGAACAAATGAGCCGCCGTAAAGCTCCCGCGTTCGGGAGGCAGGCTTGCGAGGCATGGGAATATAGTGAAAAACGAGTAATCGTTCCGGCGGTCTCGCTGTCTCCGACGATGTTCCGCCCTCGCCCAGATCGGGAGAGCCTATTCCATGTGCGCCGCCGCCCTGCCGCCCGCCTCCAGGCTTTCGACTGGTTCCCCGGATGCCACGCTGGAGCGCTGGCTGACCGGTCCGCGCGTCGCCGGGCTGCCGGCGCGCGATCGCGAAGCGCCGCCGCCCCAGCTTTCCTTCGAATTTTTTCCCCCGCGCAACGCCGCGCTAGAGGCCCAGCTCTGGGCCTGCATCCGCCGCCTGGAAGTGCTGGCGCCGCGCTTCGTCTCGGTCACCTATGGCGCCGGCGGCAGCACCCAGAGCCGCACCCATGCAACCGTTGCGCGCATCGTGCGCGAAACCCGCCTCGTGCCGGCCGCCCATCTCACCTGCATCGGGGCCTCGCGCCAGGAAGTGGACGCCATCGCCCAGCAATACTGGGAAGCCGGCGTGCGCCATATCGTGGCCCTTCGCGGCGATCCGCCGCCGGGAGAAGCCTATACGCCGCATCCCGAGGGCTACGCCTACGCCGCCGATCTGGTTGCCGGGCTCAGGCGGGTGGCTCCCTTCGAGATCTCGGTCGCGGCCTATCCCGAGACCCATCCGGCGGCGCTGAGCCCCGAGGCCGATCTCGATAATTTGAAGCGCAAGCTCGACGCCGGGGCGAGCCGCGCCATCACCCAGTATTTCTTCGAGACCACGACCTATCTCCGCTTCCTCGACCGCGCGCTCGCCGCCGGTATTACCGCCTCCATCGTTCCCGGCATCATGCCGGTCTCGAACTACGCCCAGGCGGCGCGCTTCAGCGCGCTCTGCGGCGCCAGCGTGCCTGCCTGGCTCGGCCATCTCTTCGCCGGCACCGAGGGCGACCCGGAGCTTCGCCGCATGGTCGGCGTCGTGATCGCGGCCGAGCAGGTACGGCTGCTCCAGGCCAATGGCGTCGATGAATTTCATTTTTATACGCTGAACCGCCCCGATCTCACCTATGCCATCGCCCATATCCTTGGCGTCAGGCCGCCAGCGGGGGAGGGGGGGCTCGCATCATCAGCCGGCGATAGAGCGGGCGCAGCAGAAACGGACTGAGATAGAGCGGGAACTGGCAAAGCGCGAAAAACAGCGCGATCCGTGGATCGGCGGCAACCGGCAACACCGCGAGATAGAGCGCCATGTTGCGATTGCCGGCAACCAGCCCGACGGAGGCGGCCTGGCGCCGGCCAAGCCAGGCAAAGGCCAGCGCGGTTGCAAGATTGAGCCCGAAATCGGCGATGAAGGCGGCCAGCAGTGCCACGATCACCCAGCGCGGATCGTGAACGAGCCGCGCCGCCAGCCCATCCATCACCGCGAAGCCATAGAGCATCAGCAGCCACACCACGCCGCCATCGACCACCTCGCCGAGTGCCATGAGGCGCGCGGTGCCGAGTGCGCGGCGCAGCACCAGCGCCACGACAAGCGGCAAACCGACGGTGAGCGCAAGCCGCAGCATGAACGCCCCGGGTCCGATCGCCAGATCGATCCCCATCAGCCAGTAGACCACCATCGGCGCGGTGAGCGGGACGAGGAACGTGGTGCCGAGCGTCATCAGCAGCGAAAGCTCGGGGTCAAGCCCGACCAGCCGGGCGAAAGCCGGGGCGGAGAGCGCGCCGCAGCCGGTGGCGAAGATCACCACGCCGTGGCGGAGGCCGGGGTCGAGAGTGAAGGGTGCGAGGACGGCAAAGACCAGGAGCGGGGAAATTAGCAACTGAAAGGCGATGAGCACGGCGAGACGCAACGGTCGGCGAAGATGCGCGAAGGCGGCGGCGACATCGACACGGAGCAGGACCAGCGTCATGAGGCCCAGCACCTCGGGGAGGATAAAATGGCGGAGCGCGTGGGCGAGGGGGGGGATCAGCAGGCCGCCGAAAATTCCCACCGCCAGGAGCGGGCTGCCATGCCGGGCGGAGGCGGCGAGCGCGCGGTGCAACAGCTTCATCGCCGCCCCGATGGGTTGGAGACCATCGCCATGCGTTCTATACCTTCCACCGACGTTTTTTCGGAATTTTTATCATGGCCGAGCATCTCGCTGCGCTGAACCCCGAGCAGCGCATGGCTGTCGAGACGCTCGACGGCCCGGTGCTGGTGCTCGCCGGCGCCGGCACCGGCAAGACCCGCGTGCTCACCACTCGCTTCGCCCATATTCTCCTCTCCGGCCGTGCCACCCCGCATCAGGTGCTCGCTGTCACCTTCACCAACCGCGCCGCGCGTGAAATGCGCGAGCGCGTGGCAAACCTGCTTGGCCGGCCGGTGGAGGGGCTCTGGCTCGGCACGTTCCACGCGCTCGCCGCGCGTATGCTGCGCCGTCACGCGGCCGCGGCGGGGCTGTCGCCGAATTTCACGATTCTCGACACGGATGACCAACTCCGCCTGCTCAAGCAGGTGATGGCGGCCGAGCGGATCGACGCCAAACGCTGGCCGCCGCCGCTCTTGATGAGCCAGATCCAGCGCTGGAAAGACCGCGCGCTCTCTCCCGCCCGGCTCGGCGCGGCCGATCTCGCACAGGCCGGCGATCTCGCGGGTGGGCGGATCGCTTCCCTCTATGGAGCCTACCAGGCCCGGCTCAAGGCCTTGAACGCCACCGATTTCGGCGATCTTCTGGTCTTCGTGACCGATATCCTCCGTGATCAGCCCGATATTCTCGCGGAATATCACCGCCGCTTCCGCTATATCCTGGTCGATGAATACCAGGACACCAATCTCGTCCAGTATCTCTGGTTGCGGCTGCTGGCGCAGGCTTCGAAAAATATTTGCTGCGTCGGCGATGACGACCAGAGCATCTATTCCTGGCGTGGCGCCGAGATCGAGAACATCCTGCGCTTTGAGCAGGATTTCCCCGGCGCCGCTGTCATCCGGCTGGAACGCAATTATCGCTCGACCGCGCCGATTCTCGCCTGCGCCGCGGCGTTGATCGCCCATAACCAAGGCCGGCTCGGCAAGACGCTTCGCCCCGGCGGCAAGGAGGCGGGCGGTGAAAAAGTGCGGATTCTGAGCCTATGGGACCAGGAGGAGGAGGCTCGCGCCGTCGGTCAGGCAATCGAGGATTTGCGCGCCGAGGGCGAAAAACTCACCGAAATGGCGGTTTTGATGCGCGCCGGCTTTCAGACCCGGGCCTTCGAGGAGCGGCTGATCACGCTCGGCATTCCCTATCGCGTGGTCGGTGGATTGCGTTTTTATGAACGCGCCGAAATCCGCGATGCCATCGCCTATGCCCGCCTCCTCGTGCAGCCCGGCGACGATCTGGCGTTTGAGCGCGTCGTCAACACCCCGCGCCGTGGCGTCGGCACCGCCGCCCTTCAGACGCTGCATGTCCGCGCCCGCGCCGACGATACCGCGCTTACCACCGCCGCCGGCGCGCTGATCGCATCCGGCGCGTTGCGTGGCCGGGCGGGGGAGGGGGTGCGACGGTTGCTGGACGACCTCGGCCGCTGGCGCGCCCGGCTCGAAGCCGAAGGCCCGGTGGTCGCGATGCAATTCGTGCTCGACGAATCGGGCTATACCGACATGCTGAAAGCGGACAAATCGCCCGAGGCGCCGGGGCGGCTCGACAATCTCAAGGAATTCGTCCGTGCCCTCGCCGATTTCGAATCCCTCCAGGGCTTTCTCGATCACGTCGCGCTGGTCATGGAAAACGACGAGAACGCCGCCGGCGACCGGGTCAATCTGATGACGCTGCACGCCGCCAAGGGGCTCGAGTTCGACACAGTTTTTCTCCCCGGCTGGGAAGAGGGGCTGTTTCCCAACCAGCGCGCCCTCGATGAAGGCGGCGTCAAGTCGCTCGAGGAGGAACGCCGGCTCGCCTATGTCGGGCTGACGCGGGCAAAAAAGCGCGCGATCATCCTGCACGCCGCGCATCGCCGCATCTACGCCAACTGGCAGGATAGTATCCCGAGCCGCTTTCTCGACGAAATCCCCGAAGAACAAATCACCCGTGGCGGCACGGCGGCGTCCTCGCGAG
>JAKCCP010000172.1 GCA_021841985.1 Pseudomonadota bacterium
AAAAGTTCTCGATCAGGCGAAGGGCTATGTCGGCCGCTCGTCCACCAATTACCGCATCGCGCTGGAGCGGCTGGAAAAGGCGCTGCGCTATGCCTACCGCGACCGCCGGGTCAAGAAGCGCGATTTCCGCGCCCTCTGGATCCAGCGCATCAACGCCGCGGTGCGCGAACACGGCCTCACCTATTCGAAATTCATCGCCGGGCTGAAACGCGCCGGCATCGAGATGGATCGCAAGGTGCTGGCGGCGATCGCCTATGACGACGCGCCGGCCTTCGCCGAGATCGTGCGGAAGGTCCAGGCGGCCCTCGGCTGAACAACACGCGCCGGGTGGGCAACACCCGGCGCCTCGTAGCGGGAACTTCCATGCGGATTTTGCGGTTTTCCACCCTGGTGCTCGGCAGTGCCATCTGCGCCGCCGCGCCGCTCTCCCTCGCCCTCGCGCAAGCGACCTCGCCGCCGCCTAACGCGCTGCCATCCGGGGCCAATGTGCCCGCCGCCAAGCCCGATCCGGTGGTGGCGCGGGTGAATGGGCGCGACGAGCATTTGAGCGATCTCGAAAACCTCGCCCAGAATCTCCCCGAGCAGTTGCGCAACATGCCGCCCAACATGCTCTACCCGATCCTGATCGATCAGATCATCGACCGCGACCTTCTGGTGCAGGAAGCGCGTAAGGAAAACCTGCAAAAAGACCCCGCCGTCAAGCGCGAGATGGAGGACGCCGCCGACATGGCGCTCCAGAACGCGCTGATCAACCGTGCCGTCGCCCCCGCGATCACCGACCAGGCGCTGCAAGCGGCCTATCAGAAGGAGATCGCCGGCAAGCCGGGCGAGGAGGAGGTGCATGCGCGCCACATCCTGGTCCCGACCGAGGCCGAGGCCGAAAAAGTGATCAAGGAGTTGCAGGGCGGCGCCGATTTCGCGGCGCTCGCCAAGAAGGACAGCACCGACCCCGCCGGCGCCAATGGCGGCGATCTCGGCTGGTTCAAGAAGGGCGATATGCTGCCCGAATTCAGCGATGCCGCCTTCGCGCTCAAGCCCGGGCAGTTCACCACCAAGCCCGTGCATACCCGTTATGGCTGGCACGTGATCCAGGTGATCGAGCGCCGCACCGCGCCGCCGCAGACCTTCGCCGAGGCGCGCGACCAGTTGCGCCAGAAAGCGATCCAGGACGCGGTGCAAAAGGAAATCGAGGAAGCCCGCAAAGGCGCCCAGATCGAGCGCTTCAATCTCGACGGCTCGCCGGTGCGCCCGACCGATCAGGCGGAGCCGCCGGGCATGCCGGGCGCCGAGCCGCCGGCATCGAGCGGCAAGGCGCAGTAGACGGCGCGCGCATGGCTGGCCCCGCCGCGGTCTCACCGCTCGCCTTGGCGCTGCCGCCGCTGCCGCCGCTGGCCGGGGTCAAGCTCGGCGTCGCGGCGGCGGGCGTCCGCTATCAGGGGCGCAGCGATCTTCTGTTCGCGGAATTCGCGCCGGCGACCACGGTTGCCGGCGTTTTCACCCGTAATCGCTGCCCCGGCGCGCCGGTCGAATGGTGCCGCAAGCGTCTGCCGGCCGGGCGCGCGCGCGGCCTCGTCGTCAATGCCGGCAACGCCAATGTCTTCACCGGCCGCGCCGGAAGTGACGCCGCCCGTATGACCGCCGAGGCGGCGGCGAAGCTGATCGGCTGCCCGGCGCGGCAGGTTTTTTTGGCCTCCACCGGCGTGATCGGAGAAATTCTGCCAGTTGCGCGCCTGACCGCGGCGCTGCCCGCGATCCATGCCGATCTCGGCGCGGACCGGCTGGCGGATGCGGCGCGGGCGATCATGACCACCGACACCTTCCCCAAGGCGGCGACGCGAACCGCCCGGATCGGCGGCGAGGAAGTGCGGATTACCGGCATCGCCAAGGGGAGCGGCATGATCGCCCCGGACATGGCGACGATGCTCTGTTTCATTTTCACCGACGCCAAGATCCCGGCGCCAGCCCTTCAGAAGTGTCTCACGCGCGGGATCGGCGGCAGTTTCAATGCGATCACCGTCGATTCCGACACCTCGACCTCCGATACGGTGCTTCTGTTCGCGACCGGCCAGGCCCGCCACCAACCGGTTCCCGCCACCGGCGGCGCGATCCTCCGCGCATTCTCGACGGCCCTCGCCGCCGTTTTGCACGATCTCGCCCTCCAGGTGGTGCGGGATGGCGAAGGGGCGCAGAAACTCATCCGCATCGATGTCACCGGCGCGGTCTCGGCCCGCTCGGCCAAGCGCATCGCCCGCGCGATCGCCGATTCGCCCCTGGTCAAGACCGCGATCGCCGGCGAGGACGCGAATTGGGGCCGCATCGTGATGGCGGTCGGCAAAGCCGGGGAGCCGGCGGATCGGGATCGCCTCGCGATCGCCATCGGCGGCGTCTGGATGGCGCGGGATGGCGCCGTCGTCCCCGGATATGACGAATCCCCGGTGATCGCCCATATGCGCGGACGCGAGATCGCGATCACCGTCGATCTCGGTCTCGGCCGGGGCAAGGCCACGATGTGGACCTGTGACCTCACCCACGGCTATATCGACATCAACGGCAGCTACCGCAGCTGATCGCCTGCGGCACGCCCCTTCCGGACCAAAGTTTTTTGGTTCTTTTTTTTCAAAAAAGAACTTTTTCTTTTCTCTACTCCCTCACCGAAACATCACCAGGGTGTGGCTGAGGGTGATGAAAATGCCCCAGGCGAGGGGGATGCCGATCGCGAGCCAGGCGAGCAGCGCGCCGGGGGTGAAGCCGCCGCGCCCGATCCCGAACGAGCCGGAGGCGGCCACCTTCGCCGCCGGGTGGGCGGCGAGGTCACGGCGCGCCTCATCCTCTTCCTTCATGAACCATTTTTCGTCCAGCGGGCGGATCAGCAGGTTGGCGATGAAGCCGAGAAACAGCAGCCCGGCGAGGATATAGAGCGTGCGGTCATAGACAGCGGCGCGTGGCACCCCGGCGCTGATCTGGACATCGCGGATGTAGCTCACCAGCACCGGGCCGACCACCCCGGCGGTGGACCAGGCGGTGAGGATCAGGCCGTGGATGGCGCCGACGAACTTGGTGCCGAAAATATCGGCGAGATAGGCCGGCACGGTCGCGAAGCCGCCGCCGTACATCGAGAGCGCGATGCAAAGGCAGGCGACGAAGACCGCCTTGCTGCCGGCATGCGCGGCCGAAGGCGTGCTGGCATAGACGATCATGCCGAGAATGAAGAACGTGGTGTAGGTGTTCTTGCGGCCGAGCCGATCGGAGAGCGAGGCCCAGAAAAACCGCCCGGCGATATTGAACAGCGAAAGCAAGCCCGCGAAGCCGGCGGCGATCGCCGCGACCGCCGCGCGCTGATGGGCGTCGAGCGCGGTGAAGCCGACATCCGGGGCGCCGATCAGTTTGCCGGCGAAGATTTCCTGCAACATCGGCGAGGCCATGGCGATGACGCCGATGCCGGCGCTGACATTGAGGCAGAGCACCGCCCAGATCAGCCAGAATTGCGGCGTGCGCGGCGCCATGTGGAGATGGACGTGGCGGGTGGTGATCATCGGCCGGCCGCTCTCCGCCGGCGGAGTCCAGCCCTCCGGCTGCCAGTTCTCGGGCGGCACGCGATAGCCGAAGGCGCCGAGCGTCATCACCACGAAATAGATCACCCCGGTGACCGCGAAGGTCAGGGCGATATTACCCCCGGCGATGCTCGGAAAACTCGCGATCATCGTGTTGGCGAGCGGCGCGCCGATCATCGCGCCGCCGCCAAATCCCATGATCGCCATGCCGGTCGCCATGCCGCGCCGATCGGGAAACCATTTGATCAGCGTCGAGACCGGGGAGATATAGCCAAGCCCCAGACCAACACCGCCGATCAGCCCGAGGCCGAGCCAGACCAGCCATAATTGATGCACAAAAACGCCGAGTGCCGCGATGATGTAGCCGCCACCCCAGCAGAGCGCGGCGACGAACCCGGCCTTGCGTGGCCCGGCGCGCTCCAGCCAGCCGCCCCAGATCGCCGCCGACGCGCCGAGAAGAACGATGGCGATGGTGAAGGTCCAGACCAGATCGGTCACCGGCCAGTCGCAATTGCTGGCCAAGAGCACCGAGAAGAGTCCGGTTCCGGCCGCGCAGGCGATCGGCTTGGCGCCGCCGAGGGCGCGCGACAGCGGCAGCCAATAGACGCTGAAACCATAGGCCATGCCGATGCAGAGATGGATGGCGATGGCGGCCGGGGGGACCAACCAGCGGTTGAAGCCGGGGCGCGCGACGATGCGCGCGCGATCGAGAAGGCCGGCCGGCGCCGGTATCGCCCCAGTGGGCGCGGTGTCTGCTCGCGACATGGTTTTCTTTCTTCCCTTGGCCGTTTTCCTGGACGATGTCAGCTCGGACGAGTCGATGCGATACGATAATACGCGATACGAACTCTCAAGAAACCTTGGCTTCTCCAGCCAGCCGCGCGACCGCCGCCGCGGCGAGCGGATCGAGCCCTTCGCCGCCGGAAGCAACGAAGGCGATGATTTCGCGGCGCATGCGCGGATCCCAGAATTTCAGCAAATGATCGGCGATCTCCTCGGGCGCGCGCTCGGGGCCGAGATGGGCGAAGAAGCGGCCGATCTGGTTCGCCATCATGGTCAGTTTTTCAGGCGACATGGTTTTCAGGCGACATGGGCCTCTCTCTCGGTGACGATGCGCGCGGGATGGGTGAAGATCTCGAACCCATCGGCGCGGGCGACGGCGGCGAGGGTGATCCCGCAGCGCTCGGCGCGGCGGATGGCGAGCCCGGTCGGGGCGGAGACGGCGAGCACGATTGCGCATCCCATCCGCGCCACTTTCTGCACCATCTCGACCGAGACCCGCGAGGTCAGCAAGACGGCGCCACACGCCGGCTCGATGCCGGCGCGGAGCAGGGCGCCGGCGAGCTTGTCGAGCGCGTTGTGCCGCCCGACATCCTCGCGCACGGCGACGATCCCGCGTCCGGGGTCGAAAAACGCCGCGGCGTGGAGCGCATGGCTTTGCCGGTTCAGCGTCTGGCGGGCGCCGAGCCCGGCCATCGCCGCGGCAAGTATCGCGGCATCGAGATGGAGATCGCTCGCCACTGGTGGCGGGGGTTCGAGCGCCGCTTCCAGGCTTTCCATGCCGCAAAGCCCGCAGCCGGTCGCGCCGGTGAGGCGCCGCTGGCGCCGCCAGAGCGCATCAGCGCACCCAGGCACGAGATCGAGGCGAATCTCGACCGCGGCCTCGCCATCGATGTCACGGGCGACGGTGTCGCAGAAGGTGATTTCGTCGGCAGCGTCGATCAGCCCCTCATTGTGCGTAAACCCCCAGGCGAAATCATCGAGATCGGCGGGGGTCGCCATCATCACCGCGTAGGTGGCGCGGCCATAGGTGAGCGCGACCGCGGTTTCCTCCGGGATGTGGCGCTGGCCGCTCGCCGCGCCGCCCTCTCGCCAGACGAGTGGCGTGCTCGTCAGGATCGGCGCCGGGAGCGTCATTCCGCGGCCAGGATACGCCGGCTCTGTTCGGCGTGCTGGCGATAGGTTTCCTGCCATTCCGTCGGCCCGTTGGCGCGCGCGACCTGCACCGCCGTCACCTTGTATTCCGGACAATTGGTCGCCCAGTCGGAAAACTCCGTGGTCACGACATTGGCTTGCGTGTCGGGATGGTGGAAGGTCGTGTAGACGATTCCGGGGGCGACGCGGTCGGTGATCAGGGCGCGGAGCGCCGTCCCACCGGCGCGGCTTTCGAGCTTCACCCAGTCGCCATCGCGGATGCCGCGCTGCTCGGCGTCGTGGGGGTGGATTTCCAGCCGATCCTCCTCATGCCAGGCGACATTGGCGGTGCGCCGCGTCTGGGCGCCGACATTGTATTGCGAGAGGATGCGCCCGGTGGTGAGGAGCAGCGGGAAGCGCGGCCCGCTTTTCTCCTCGGTCGCGACATATTCGGTGATCATGAAATGGCCCTGCCCGCGCACGAAGCCGCCGATATGCATGGTCGGCGTGCCCTCCGGCGCCGCCTCGTTGCACGGCCATTGCACCGAGCCGACGCGATCGAGCAGGTCGAAGGAAACGCCGGCGAAACTCGGCGTGGTGCGCGCGATCTCGTCCATGATGGCGGCGGGATCGCGATAGGCCATCTTATAGCCCAGCGCGTCGGACAGCATCTGGGTGATTTCCCAGTCGGCATAGCCGTTTTTCGGGCGCATCACGCGGCGGACGCGATTGATCCGCCGCTCGGCATTGGTGAAGGTGCCGTCTTTTTCGAGGAAGCTCGACCCGGGCAGGAAGACATGGGCGTAATTCGCGGTCTCGTTGAGGAAGAGATCCTGCACCACGACGCACTCCATCGCCGCGAGCCCGGCGATCATGTGATGGGTGTCGGGATCGGATTGCACGATGTCCTCGCCCTGGATGTAGAGCCCCTTGAACGAGCCATCCATCGCCGCGTCGATCATGTTGGGAATGCGCAAGCCGGGCTCGGCATCGAGCGTGACACCCCAGATCTTCTCATAGATCGCGCGGGTCGCGGGTTCGGAGATATGGCGATAGCCGGGCAGTTCGTGCGGGAAGCTGCCCATGTCGCACGAGCCCTGGACATTGTTCTGGCCACGCAGCGGATTCACGCCGACACCGCGGCGGCCGATATTCCCCGTCGCCATGGCGAGATTGGCGATCGCGATCACCGTCGTCGTGCCCTGGCTGTGCTCGGTGACGCCGAGCCCGTAATAGATCGCGGCATTGCCGCCGGTCGCGTAAAGCCGCGCCGCCTTCCGGATGAGATCGGCGGGAACGCCGGACAGCTCGGCGACCACCTCGGGGCCGTTCTCGGGGCGGGCGATGAATTCGGCCCAGTCCTGGAACGCATCCCATTCGCAATAGTCGCGCACGAACGCCTCGTTCACCAACCCCTCGGTGACGATGACATGGGCGAGCGCGTTGACCATCGCGACATTGGTGCCGGGGCGGAGCGGCAGATGAAACGTCGCCTCGACATGCGGGGAGCGGACGAGATCGATGCGGCGCGGATCGATGACGATCAGCTTCGCCCCTTCCCGGAGCCGGCGCTTCATGCGGGACGCGAACACCGGATGCGCATCGGTCGGATTGGCGCCGATCACCAGGATCACGTCGCTCTCATCGACGGAGTCGAAATCCTGCGTCCCGGCGGAGGTGCCGAAGGTCGATTTCAGGCCGTAGCCGGTCGGCGAATGGCAGACCCGGGCGCAGGTATCGACATTGTTATTGCCGAAACCGGCGCGCACCAATTGCTGGACGAGATAGGTCTCCTCGTTGGTGCAGCGCGAGGAGGTGATGCCGCCGACCGCGTCCTTGCCGTAGCGCGCCTGAATCCGCTTGAACTCGGCGGCGGTGTGGGCGATCGCCTGGTCCCAGCTCACCTCGCGCCAGGGATCGGTGATTTTTTCGCGAATCATCGGCGTCAAAATGCGTTCGCGATGGGTCGCATAGCCGAAGGCAAACCGGCCCTTGACGCAGGAATGGCCGTGATTGGCCTTGCCGTCCTTGTACGGCACCATGCGCACCACCTGCTCGCCGCGCATCTCGGCCTTGA
The DNA here is from genome assembly GCA_021841985.1 of Pseudomonadota bacterium. The sequence continues at coordinate 7,543 of JAKCCP010000172.1, forward strand.
AATTGCAGCCGACGCCGCAATAGGCGCAAGTGGTGATGACCGAGTGTTCGGGCTGGCCGATCTCGATCACCGATTTCTCGATCAGCGTCGCGGTCGGGCAGGCCTGCACGCAGGCGCCGCAGGAGACGCATTCGGAGGAGAAGAAATCCGCGCTCCCGGTCGCGACCTTGGAGGCGAAGCCGCGCCCGGCGATGGTCAGCGCGAAGGTGCCCTGCACCTCCTCGCAGGCGCGCACGCAACGCGAGCAGACGATGCATTTGGCGGGATCGAACGCGAAATAGGGATTGGAGAGATCCTTCGCCGCGGCGAAATGATTGGCGCCGTCATAGCCGTAACGCACCTCGCGCAGCCCCACCGCGCCGGCCATGTCCTGCAATTCGCAATCGCCGTTGGCGGCGCAGGTGAGACAATCGAGCGGATGGTCGGAAATATAGAGTTCCATGACGCCGCGGCGGATTTTCGCGAGCCGCTCGGTTTGCGTCGCGACCACCATGCCCGCTGCCACCGGCGTCGTGCAGGAGGCCGGGGTGCCGGCGCGGCCTTCGATCTCGACCAGGCAAAGCCGGCACGAGCCGAAGGCATCGAGGCTGTCGGTCGCGCAGAGTTTCGGCACCGCGATGCCGGCCACCATCGCCGCCCGCATGATCGAGGTGCCTTCCGGCACCGTAACCTCGTGGCCGTCGATGGTGAGCGCGATGGTTTTGTCGCCGCGCGCTTCCGGCGTGCCGTAATCGGTTTCCTTGATCAGGGTCATGGCGATCTCCTATGCGGCGGCGGCGCGGGTGAAATCGGCACGGAAATGGGTGAGCGCGCTCATCACCGG
>JAKCCP010000058.1 GCA_021841985.1 Pseudomonadota bacterium
ACCATCGGCGAAGGCGATGGCGACGCCGGCGAAAGCAAGGACCAGCCCGGCGACCTGCCGCCCGCCGAGCCGCTCCTCCGGCACCAGGACATGCACGCCGAGCGCGACGAAAAACGGCGCGGTATAGAGGAACAGAACCGCGCGCGAGGCGGTGGTGCGGCTGAGACCGGCATAAAGCAGCAGAAATTCGCCGCCGAACAGCAACGCCATGACAATGCCGGGGAGGAACGAGCGATCGCGGCGGATCAGCCGCCAGAGCCCGAAGCCACCCTCCCGCCAGCCGATCCAGGCGAGCAGCAGGAAGGTCGAGATCAGCGAGCGGAGCCCGGCTTGGAGCGCCGGCGGCAGGCCGTCGGCGATGGCGAGCTTGACCCAGACCTGCTGCGCCCCCCAGATCAGGCACAGCAGCGTCATCACCGCGATCGCCCGCCCATCGAGACGGGGATTCATGCCAAAGGGGCGTTCATGTCAGCCCGGCAGAGCGAGCACGTTCTTGGCCAGGATATTGCGCTGGATCTCGTTGGTGCCGCCATAGATGCTGGTCGGACGTGCCTGGATGAAGAGCCCGGCGGGATGGAGATCGCGATTGCCCTCCACCGGCTCCAGAAGCCCGGCATCCTCGCCGGCGATCTCCAGCATCGTCTCGGTGATGCGCTGGAACAATTCGCTTTGATGGACTTTCAGCATCGAGACATCAGCGCCCAGCGCCTCGCCACGCCGGAGCTTCGCGACATGGGTTTCATAAAGCGCGCGATGATCCGCGAGATCGAGGCGGAGCCGGGTGTAACGGTCGAGGAAAACCGGCTCGTCGGCGCAGCCGACATGCTCGGCGAGGCGTCGGAGACGGGTCAAGGCATAGGCCGATTGCCGCGGCGAGCCGAGAAAAATGCGCTCGAAACCGAGCAGCGCCTTGGCCATCGTCCAGCCCTTGTTCACCTCGCCGACCAGGTTCTCCTTCGGCACGCGGACATTGTCGAAGAAGGTTTCACAGAATTCGTCATGCAGTTCGAGATTGATGATCGGGCGGATGGTGACGCCGGGCGCATCCATCGGCACCAGCAGGAAGCTGATCCCCTCCTGTTTTTTCGCCGCTCTGTCGGTGCGGGCGAGGAGAAAAATCCAGTTGGCGTCGGTCGCGAGCGTGGTCCAGGTCTTCTGGCCGTTGATCACCCAGTGATCGCCGTCCAGCACCGCTTCCGTGCGCAAGGCGGCGAGATCGGAGCCGGCATTGGGCTCGCTGTAGCCCTGGCACCAGATATGCTCGCCGCTGAGGATTTGGGGGAGGAAAAAGCGCTTCTGCGCCTCGTTGCCATAACGGATGAGCAACGGGCCGACCATGACCACGCCGTGATCGTTGGTGCGCGCGCAGCCGAAACGCTCGAACTCCTCGATCATGATGAGTTGCTTGCCGGCCGAGAGGCCCATGCCGCCATATTCGCGCGGCCAGCCCGGCGCGAGCCAGCCTTTTTCCGCGAGTTTCAAATACCAGACCTTGTTGTCGCGCCAATGCAGACGCTTGGGCGGATCGCGCAATTCCGGCGGATAATTGGCCGCAACCCACGCCCGCACGACATGGCGGAAAGCCTCGTCATCGAGCGCATCCAAGGCCTCGGGCGGCAGATCGGCGGACGGCGCGGGATTGGACATCAGCGTCACTCCTCACTCTCGGGGGCGAGCGCGGCATAGCGCGCGCGATGCCTGGCGCCGGTGCCGAACATGGAGGCGATCACCATCGCCTTGCGCAGAAACAAGCCGATAGCGAACTCATCGGTATAGGCGATGCCGCCATGGAGCTGGATCGCCTCGCGGGTCATGCGCAGCGCCGCATCCGAGGCCCGCGCCTTGGCCCGCGACACCGCGCACGCGCGCGCCGCATAATCGTTGCTGGTATCGAGCACCGTCGCCGCCGAGGCGACCGAGGCGCGGGTCAATTCGAGAAGGATTTTGAGATCCGCGCAGCGATGCTGCAACGCCTGAAACGCACCGATCTTCTGGCCAAACTGTTCGCGTGTGCGGAGATAATCGAGGGTGAGCGCGAACACGCGGTCCATCAGGCCGAGGAGATAGGCGCTGCTCGCCAGGGAGGCCGCTTCCAAGGCCGGCGCGAAATCGCCGGGAAGCGGGGTCGCCGGGCTGTCCTCGAAGGTCACGGTGCCGAAATGCCCGCCATCCTGGGTCGGCGAGGTCACCAGCGAGACCCCCTCGCCATCGGCTTCGACGAGCGCGAGCCCGGCATCCGTCGCCACCAGGAAAGCGTCGGCGGCGTTCGCCATCGAGACGAAAACCTTGCGCCCGGAGACGGCGCCATCGGCGAAGGTGGTCGCGAACGGCGCGAGCAGCGTGCCCGGCTTCTCCTGCCAGGCGGGCAGAACCAGCCGCTTGCCGGCGAGATGATCGGCACGCCACGCCTCGGGCAGGAAGCTCGCGGCCAGCACCGCCGGGATCAGCGGCTCCGGCACCAGACCGGCGCCGAATTCCTCGGCGAGCGCGCAATATTCCGCCATCCCGAGCCCGGCGCCGCCTTTCTCTTCCGGCAAGGAGAGGCCGACCCAGCCCATCGCGCAGATCTCGCCCCAGACCGCGCGATCGAAGCCTGAATGGGTGAAGCGCAACGCCCGGATACGAGCAAAATCGCCGCCGCGCGGCGCGATCGCGGCGGCGCTGTCGCGGATCAGGCGCAAGCTCTCGGCGCGGGCGTCGTTCTCGCTCATGAAGGCAGATGGAGCGGCGCCTCGCTCCGCGCCTGCAATTCGGCGAAGGAGAGGCCGGGGATGATGTCACGGACGACGAAACCGCGCGCCTCGACATCGAGCACCGCGAGATTGGTATAGACGCGCTTGACCGCGCCGAGCGCGGTCGGCGGGTAGGTGAGCCCTTTCACGAGGCGCGGCCGGCCATCCTTCGTCTGATGCTCCATCACCACCCAGAGCCGCTTCGCCCCGACCGCGAGATCCATCGCGCCGCCGACCGCCGGCGCGGTGTCGTTCTCGCTCGTCGCCCAATTCGCGATGTCGCCGTTTGCCGCCACCTGATAGGCGCCGAGCACGCAGAGATCGAGATGGCCGCCGCGGATCATCGCGAAACTATCGGCGTGGTGGACGAACGAGCCGCCGGCGCGGAGCGTCACCAATTGCTTGCCGGCATTGATCAGCCAGGGATCGACGGCGTCGGGCGCCGGCGCCGGCCCCATCCCGAGCACGCCGTTTTCGGAGTGGAAAATCACCTCGCGATCGAGCGGCACGTGATCGGCGACCAGCGTCGGGATGCCGATGCCGAGATTGACATACCATCCCTCCGGCACGTCTTGCGCCAGCCGCGCGGCCATGCCGACACGGTCGAGCGGGGTGAAATTCGCGGCGTCTCTATCGGCCATCGCGGTTTCCTCTCTCCTCAAAATTGCGTCAGATCGGCGGATCGCCATAGGGCACGTGGATCACGCGATCGACGAAAATCCCCGGCGTCACCACCGCTTCCGCATCGAGCGCGCCGAGTGCGACGATGTGCTGCGCCTGGGCGATGGCGAGCTTCGCGGCCGTCGCCATCACCGGGTTGAAATTCCGCCCCGAGCGGCGATAGGTGAGATTGCCCCAGCGATCGGCCTGCCACGCCTCGATCAGCGCGACATCGCCAAAAAGCGCGTATTCCAGAACGCAATTCCGGCCATTGATCTCGCGCGTTTCCTTGCCGGCGGCGAGCCTGGTGCCATAGGAAGTCGGGGTGAAAAAGGCTTGGACGCCGGCGCCGGCGGCGCGCATCCGCTCGGCGAGCGTGCCCTGCGGCACCAGTTCCAGTTCGATCTTGCCGGCCTTGTAGAGATCCTCGAACACCGTCGAACTCGGGCTGCGCGGATAGGAACAGATGATCCGCCGCACCCGCCCGAGCGCGAGCAGCTTGGCCAAACCTTCCCCGCCGCTGCCGGCGTTATTGGCGACCACCGTGAGGTCTTTCGCGCCGTGCTCGATCAGCCCGTCGATCAGCGCCTGCGGCTGGCCGACGCTGCCGAAGCCGCCGAGCAGCACCACCGCGCCATCGGCGATGCCCGCCATCGCCTCGGCCATGGTTTTGACGATACGATCGATCATCGCGCGCACACCACCCGGCCATTATTGACGACGACGACGTCGCGTTCAACGACGCGGGCGCGAAACGCCCCCTCATCCGGCCAGATCTCGGTGCGGATGGTCTCCCCGGGGTACACCGGTGACGAGAAACGGAGATCGATTTCGCGCAAACCTCGCGGATCGTAATCGCAGAGCGTCTTGAGCAGCGCGTGGCAGACGACGCCGAGGGTGCAGAGGCCATGCAGGATCGGGCGCGGGAAGCCGGCGCGGGCGGCAAAGCCCGGATCGGCGTGCAGCGGGTTGTCATCGCCGTTGAGCCGGTAATAGAGCGCCTGTTCGGGGCGGGTCGCGAGATCGAGGGTGATCGCGGGCGCGCGCTCGGGCACCGGATGGACCGGCTTCACCGGGCCGGACGCGCCACCGAACCCGCCATCGCCGCGCAGGAAGGTGGTGCTGGCGAGGGTCGCGAGCAGCTTGCCGCTCGCCGCCTCGATCACCTGTTTTTCGGAATACATCAAGGCCCCCTTCCCCGCCCCCTTGTCGATCAGGCCGGTGATGCGGGTGCGGCCGATGATCTCGCCCTCGACCGGGATCGGGTGATGCCAGACGATGCCCTGCTCGCCATGCACGACGCGGACGGCATCGATCCCGGTATCCGTCCGCGCCGCCCAGAACCCGGGATGGCCGAGCACCACGGCGATACTGGGAAACGCCGCCAGATCGCGATGATGATCGAGAAAATCGAGCTGGCGCTCATCCATCGGATCCTGTCCGAGCCCGATCGAGAGCGCATAAAAAATCGTATCCCGCTTGGTGACGTGCTGACGCACCTCGGGGATGGGGTAGTGGAGCAGTTTTTCCGGATCGATCGCCATATCAATCTCCCATCTCGATCACCGCGTCAGCGGCGAAGGCGCCTTCGGGCAAGGCAAAAACCGGGTTGAGGTCGATCGCGCGGAGCCGCTTCCCGGCCGGGTCGGCCTCGGCCTCGGACGCGAACACCGAAAGCGCCGACAGCATGCGCGCGAGCGCCGCGATATCGGCCGCCGGCCGCCCGCGCGCGCCGAGCAGGAGCGGTGCCGCGCGGACCGAGCGGATCATCCCTTCCGCGACCTCGACGCCGAACGGGCAGCGGTGGAAGACCACGTCGCGCAGCACCTCGACGAAAATCCCGCCGAGGCCGAACGCCGCGATCGGGCCGAAGACCGGGTCGCGATGGACGCCGAGCAGACATTCAACCCCGCCCGCCATCGCCTTGGCGACCAAAACGCCCTCGATCCGCGCCTCCGGCCGCGCCGCTTGCGCGCGCGCGATCAGGGTCGAAAACCCCGCGCGCACCGCCGCCGGATCGCGGATATCGAGCAAAACCCCGCCGATTTCGGATTTATGGAGAATATCGGACGAAAGTATCTTCATCACCACCGGAAAGCCGAGCGCCTCGGCCGCAGCAATCGCCGCGTCCGCGCTTTTGGCGACACGTTCGGGAACACAAACGATCCCGGCTTCCGCGAGCAGGCGCTTGGCTTCGGCCTCGTCCGGCGTTACGGCAGGAAGGGCGATCCGCGGCCCCCGCGGCGGCGGCTTGGCCGGTGGTGCCACGAAAGCGGCGCCGAAACGCCCCATCGCCGCGATCGCCGTGACCGCGCGGGAGGGATCCTCGAACACCAGGAAGCCATCTTCCTCATAAGCGCTGACGCGCTCCGGATCGGCGACCACCGAGAGCACGAAGAGACGATCGGGGTGCGCGCTCCGCACCGCGTTGAGTTCGGCGCGAAGCTTGGGAGCAATGGACGCGGCGCCGCCGGTCTGCGAGAAAAACGCGAGCACCGAGGCATAGCCGCCATCGGCGACCATGCTTTCGGTGAAACGCCCGACCAGCGAGAGATCGTTCAGCACCTGCGCCGTGCAATCGACCGGGTTGCGCGGCGCCGAAAACGGCACCAGCGCGCGCAAAGCCGCCTGCGCCCGCTCCGGCATCTCCGGCATCGGGAGGCCGAGTGTGGCGGCGGCATCGCTGATCAAAACCCCGGCGCCGCCGCTCACCGTGATCACGCCGAGGGTATTGCGCGCGGGATAGATGCGCTTGGTCGCGGCATGGGCGATATCCAGCATCTGCTCGGTGGTCTCCGCGCGAACGACGCCGAATTCGGCGAGCACGGCATCGGTCACCGCGTCATCGCCGGCGATCGAGGCGGTATGGGATTGCGCGGCGGCCTGGCCGAGCGCGCTGCGGCCGACCTTCATCAGCACCACCGGCTTCCTCGCCGCCCGCGCCGCGTCCAGCGCGGCGAGGAAGCTCGCCGCCTCGCGGATCCCCTCGGCGTAGGCGGCGATGACGTCGGTGTCGGGGTCTTCCGCGAGCCAGCCGATGACCTCGCCGACGGTGACATCGCTCTCATTGCCGGTGGTGATGCAGAGCGGCGTGCCGAGGCCGCGGCCGCGCGCGATGGCGAAGACGTGGGTGCCATAGGCGCCGGATTGGCTCGCGATGCCGATCCGCCCGGGGAGCGGAAACCCGGTCTCGAGGGCGGCCGAAAACGTCGGATAATAGCCGAGCCTCGCGTTGAACAAGCCGAGACAATTGGGGCCGAGCAGCCGCATGCCGCCGGCCCGCGCGAGCGCCACCATCTCCGCCTGCGCCGCCGCCCCCGCCGCGTTCATCTCGGCGAAACCGGCGGTCAGCACGATCGCGCCCTTGACCCCGCGCGAAGCGAGCGCGGCCACGGTTTCGACGGCGGCGGCCGCCGGCACGGCGACGATCGCGACATCCGGCGTCTCGGGGAGGGCGGCGATGGTCGGAAAACAGGGAAGCCCCTGCACCGTCTCGCGTTTCGGGTTGACCGGCAGGAGGCGGCCGGCAAACCGTTTCTCCAGCATATAGGCGATCGGCCGGCCGCCGATCCGGGTCGGCTCGTCGGAGGCGCCGATCACCGCGACCGAGCGCGGCGCGAGCAGAGGGGTGAGCGAGGCGAAACGCCCCGCGGCTTCCGCGCTCATGCGAGAGCGCGCGCCATGCCGGTTTCACCCCTGGCTTTGGATCGACACCAGATCATGCTTCCTCCCGCTCGTTACCGCCCGATCATGGCCCAGCCCGGATTGCCGAACAACCCGCCCCCGCTGGCGGCCGCGCCACAGGAAGACATTTGACGCGGCGGGGGCGATCGCGCATCACCGGAGCCTTGGGTGTGGGGCGATATGCGCGCGGTCATCGAAATCGTCGTCATTCTGCTGCTGATCGGGCTCAACGGCCTGTTCGCGCTCTCCGAACTCGCCCTCATCTCCTCGCGCCGCGCCCGGCTCGCGGTGCTGGAGCGCAAGGGCGAGCCGCGCGCCGCCCTCGCCCGCACGCTGGCGGAAGACCCGCAACGCTTTCTGCCGACCATTCAGATCGGCATGACCCTGATCGGAATTCTCGCCGGCGTCGTCGGCGGCGCCCGGCTCGCGACGAGCTTGACGCTGTGGCTCGCGGACATTCCGCTGATCGGCGCCTGGGCGAGCAGTCTCGCCTATGTCGTGGTGGTGGTTTCGATCACCTATTTCACCCTGGTTTTCGGCGAGTTGGTGCCCAAGCAATTGGCGCTGCGCTGGCCGGAGAGAGCGGCGGTGATCGTCGCCCGCCCGGTCGCCGTGCTGGCGCGCCTCGGGGCGCCGGTGGTGTGGCTGCTCGGGCGTTCCTCGGCGATGATCTTGCGCCTGTTCGGCCAGAGCCAGAAATCCGGCCCGGAGGTGACCGAGGAGGAGTTGCGCGCCTTCCTGCTCGAGGGCACCCAGGCCGGCGTGCTCGAGACCGAGGAGCGCGACATGATCGAGCGCCTGCTCCGCCTCGCCGACAAGCCGGTCCGCGCGATCATGACGCCGCGCACCGAAATCACCTGGATCGACCGCACCGATCCCAGGCGCGACATCATCGCGACCCTCAAGGCCTCGCCGCATTCGCGCTTCGTGGTCTGCGACGGTTCGGTGGACAACGTCGTCGGCATCGTCCAGATCAAGGACATCCTCGACCGCCTGCTCGATGGCGGCGAATTCTCGCTCGAAACAAGCTTGCAAAACC
>JAKCCP010000415.1 GCA_021841985.1 Pseudomonadota bacterium
CCCCGTTTTTCTTGTTACTCTCCCGCCAGCGCCGAAAACACATCGCCCGATGGCGCCTGGCCGAGGATATGGGCGCGGTGCCAGAGCGCGTAAAATAGCAGCGTCCACGCCGCCTGTCCCTCGTGCCGCCCTCCTGCCGCGCGGAACAGGGCGCGGACGCGCTCGGGGTCGGCGATTTCGGCGATGCCCGGCGCTTGCGCGACCAGGGCGCCGAGCCGGGCGCCGTCTTCCGCGATCCAGGCGCCGACCGGCACCGTGAACCCCTGCTTCCTGGCAAAGGGCCGCGCCGCTTTCTGATGCGCAGCGAGCCAAGCGCGGAGCAGGTATTTCCCCATGCCGTTCCGCAGTTTCAGCCGGTCCGGCAGACGAAACACCGCGTCCGCGACGCCGCGATCGAGAAACGGCGTGCGTCCCTCGACGCCGTGCGCCATCAGGCAGCGATCGAGCTTGAGCAGAAGATCGTTCGGCAGCCATTCGGCGATGTCGCTCGCCTGCGCCGCCATCAGGCGGGTGCGGCCGGGGCTCGCGGCGGCGGCCTCGGCGGCGGCGATGCCGTCGCGCCAGGCGCCCGAGCGCTGGCGCAGAACGCCGGGGACGCGGTCGAAAATCCCCCGCCCGCGCATCACCCGCCCGCCCAGCCACCAGGGGCGCATGGCGCTGCGATAGCGGCCATAGCCGGCCAGAATCTCGTCCCCGCCCTCGCCCGAGAGCACCACCTTGACGACGCCGCGCGCGGCGCGGCCGAGGAACCAGGTCGGGATGATGGCGAAATCGGCCGCCGGGTCGTCCATCGCGGCGACGATCTCGGGCAGATGGCGCCAGACCATGGCGCGCGAAATCTCCACCGCCTCATGCCGCGCGCCGACCGCGCGCGCCAGAATCCGCGCCGCTTCCCGCTCGTCCGCCGCCCCCTCGACATCGAACCCGGCGGTGAAAGCGAGCACCGGCGCGCTATCGAGCCGGGCCATCACCGTGAGCAAGGCGGCGCTATCGATCCCGCCGGAGAGAAAGAGGCCATAGGGCACGTCGCTCCGCTGATGGAGGGCGACGGATTCGGTGAGCGCGGCATCGAGCCGGGCCAGCGCTTGCGCCTCGTCGATCTCCTCCGGCCCGCCGGCCGGCAGCGCCGGGGCATGGTGGCGCTCGATCACGTGGCCCTCGGCGGCGACCAGGATTTCTCCCGGCAGAACACGCTGGATGCCGGGATAGATCGTCGCGGCGCCGGTGGTGAATTGGAGTTGGAGAAGCTCCTCGCGGCTATCCGGGGCGACGGCGCGGGGTTTGCTGCCGGCGGCGAGCAGCGCCCGCGGCTCGGAGGCGAAAGTCAGCCCCTCCGGCCCCTGCGCGACATAGAGCGGCTTGATCCCGAACGGGTCGCGGGCGAGGACGAGGCGGCGGGTGGCGCGGTCATGGAGGGCGATCGCATACATCCCGCGCAACGCATCGACGAAGCGAAGCCCATCCTTGCGCCAGAGATGGAGCGGCGGCTCACAATCGCTCGCGGTCGCGAACTGCGCCGGCGGGTTGCCCTGGCCGAGGGCTGCGCGCAATTCGCGGTAATTATAGATCTCGCCATTGGCGACCAAAGTCGCGGCCCCCGCGTGGAGCGGCTGGCGCCCGCCGGCGAGATCGATGATCGCGAGCCTGGTCTGGACAAGCCCGACCCGCCCGGCGATCTCCTCGCCCATGCCGTCCGGCCCGCGATGGGCGAGGGAGGCGGCAAGGCGCGCGAGAAACCCCGGCTCCGGCGCCGGCGCGTCGGCGGCCGCTTGCACACCGGCGATGCCGCACATCAGCGCCTGCCCCGCCCGAGGGCGCGCGGGGCGGGGCGGAAACTCCGCGAACGCAACTGCTCCATACCCCTCCATCCCTTATTTTCGCCGCCAAGGCCAGAGGACGCCCGGCAGGGCTTGCCGCCCCTCGCATCGCCGCCCATGTTTTCGCTCATGACCCCATGTTTTCGACCATGACCCCCATGCTTTCGACCATGACCCCCAGGTTTTCGACCATGACACAGATCGCCGAGCTTCCCGAACGCGGCGTGATCACCCTCGCCGGCGCCGATCGCGTCGCCTTTCTCCAGGGCCTGGTCTCCAACGACGTCGCTCTGGCGGCGCCCGGACAGGCGGTGTTCGCCGCCCTCCTCACCCCGCACGGCCGCTGGCTCGCCGATTTCCTGATTTTTTCCGATGGCGAGCGGCTTCTGCTGGATTGCGCGCGGGCGCAAATCCCTGATCTCCTCCGCCGCCTCGGGCGTTATCGGCTGCGCATGGCGGTGACGCTGGCCGAGGCGGGCCCGGAATGGCGCGTCCATGCCGCCTGGGACGGGCCGGCGCCGCCGTTTCCCGCCGCTGTCCTCGCCGCCGCCGATCCGCGCCATCCGCGGGCCGGAACCCGCCTCCTGAGCCCGGCGCCGCTGGCGACCAACGCGAGCCCCGATTCCTGGGACGCGCATCGCCTCCTTCTCGGCATCCCCGATGGCCCGCGTGACCTGGAGGCGGAAAAGACCCTGCTCCTTGAGGCCCGCTATGACGAGTTCGGGGCGATTTCCTGGGCCAAAGGCTGCTACATGGGCCAGGAGCTGACCGCCCGCACCCGCTATCGCGGCCTGGTCAAGCGCCGCCTCGTCCCGGTCGGGATCGAGGGGCCGTGCCCGCCCCCCGGCACCGCCATCCTCGCCGACGGCGAGGAGATCGGCACGCTGCGCTCCGGGCGCGACGGTTTGGCGCTCGCCATGCTCGCCCATCCGCTTGCCGCCGCCGGCCCCTTCACCTGCGCCGCGAGCGCCGTCATCCCCCGCGCCGATCCGGCATAAGAGCGGCGGGCGTGAGGACGCCGGATCGGCCGGGTTTCAGGCTTTCTCGACCTGGCTGTATTCAAGATCGACCGGGGTTGCGCGGCCGAAGATCGAGACGCTGACCTTGACCCGGCCCTTCTCCTCGTCCACCTCCTCGACCGTGCCGTTGAAGCTGGTGAACGGCCCGTCGGCGACGCGCACATTCTCGCCGACCTCGAACAGCACCGCCGGGCGCGGATGTTCGGCGCCCTCCTTGGTCTGTGTCATCACCCGCTCGGCCTCGGCGTCGCTGATCGGGCTCGGGCGCAGCCGGCCGCCGAGGAACCCGGTCACCTTCGGCGTGTCCTTGACGAGATGCCAGGCCTCGTCCGTAAGCTCCATGTGGACGAGGACGTAGCCGGGAAAGAATTTCCGCTCGGCGTTGACCTTCTGGCCGCGCCGCAGCTCGACCACCTCCTCGGCGGGGACGAGAATCTCGCCGAACTGATCGGCAAGCCCCTTCTGCGCCGCCTGCTCCTTGATCTGCTGGGCGATTTTCTTCTCGAAACCGGAATAGACATGCACCACGTACCAGCGCTTGGCCATCACGCAACCTCCATTCCGCAACGCTCAGTCATGCCGCCCTGCCGCCGCATCCGCGCGCTCACCCGCCAAACCCGAACAAAACCTTGACCCCGAGCCCGACCACCTGATCGATCACGAAGAAGAACAGCGCCGCCAGCGCCGCCAGCGCGACGACGAGGGCGGTGGTGATCACCGTCTCGCGGCGGGTGGGCCAGGTGACCCTGCCGCCCTCGATGCGCACCTCGCGCAGAAACTTCGCCGGATTGACCGCCACGCCACCCATTCCCCTTGTCACCATACCCGACGCGCGAGGCCGGCACCACGCCGTTCCCGCATCACGCCGCCGCGCGGCGTGGCAGGGGTGGAGGGTCTCGAACCCCCAGCCTCCGGTTTTGGAGACCGGCGCTCTAGCCAATTGAGCTACACCCCTCCGCGCCGCGCGAAGGCGCTAGACACAATGCGGCGCGCCCCATGTCAAGAGCTTCCGCCGGCTTTCCCCGCGCTCATGCCACCCATGGGGGCACCCGTGGGGGCGCCCGTGGGGCGCGTCGGCCGGGCGACGAGGGCCACCCCGCCCGCCGCCAGCGCCATCCCGAGCCAGGCGAACGGCGGAATCCCCTCCCCGGTCAAGAGCCAGGCGATCACCGCCGCCGCCGGCGGGACGAGGAAAAACAGCGCCGACACCCGCGCGACCGCCCCCCGCCGGATCATCGCCAGCAGCAGGCTGACGGCGACCAGCGAATTGGCGAACACGAGATAGCCGAGCGCGCCAAGGAGCGGCGCCGTCCAGCGCACCCGCATCGGCTCGAGGGCCACGGCGAAGGCCAGCGTCACCGCGAATCCGACCGCGTATTGCACGGTAATCGCGCTGAGCGGGTGATGCGCCGGGCCGGTGCGTTTTTCATAGAGCGTCCCCGCCGTCATCCCGGCGAGCGCGAGCCCGGCCCAGAACAGCCCCGCCGCCGTCACCTGCGCGACCCCGGCGCGCGAGACGATCACCACCACCGTCCCGACCAGCCCGAGCGCGAGCCCGAGCCAGTGCCGCGAGCCGACCGCGCCGCCGGTGACACGCGGGGCGAGGAGCGCGACCAGAATCGGTTGCAGCGAGGTGATCAGCGCGAGCCCGCCGGCGGAGAGGCCGAATTCCTCGGAGAGATAGCAGCCGGCGAAATAGCCGAACTGGATGAGCAGCCCGACGACACAAAGATCCCGCCATTCCCGCCCGCGTGGCCGGCGCGGCCGCCAGAACGCGATCGCCGGGGCGAGAAACGCCAGCACCAGCGCGTAGCGGAGGGCGAGAAAGGTCAGCGGATCGGCATAAGCGAGCCCGATCTTGATGCAGATGAAGCCCGAGGACCACAGCACCAGGAACACCACCGGGGCGAGCAGGAAGGGATCGAACGCGACCCTCCCGGTGGATAGCGTCGGCGCCGTGGGCGGCCCCATGGCTGGTGGAGCGGGTGAGGGGAATCGAACCCCCGTAACCAGCTTGGAAGGCTGGGGCTCTACCATTGAGCTACACCCGCGCACTCGACCCCCACGCACCCCACCCGAAACAGCGGCGCCAGCCTCGCGCGCGGAGATCGAATCAAGAGAAAAAACAATGCATTAACCGGCGAGCGAAGTTTTTAGCACCCCCTGCCCGGGCCGGCAAGGTCCGGTGGGCGGGGCAGTGTTGCGCGCCAAAACGCAACAGCCCATCCTTGGTGCCATCCAGGCCGCGATTCGCAGGGTCTTTTCCCAACCGTCTTTGGCGTGGAGTGTCGCGTTGTGCCGAGAGATTTCACCCCCGACCCGGCCTGGCAGTTCACCAACCGGACCGGCAAGGTCGCCCCGGAGCATCGCCGCCTGGCACGCTACGCCACGATGACGGTCGACGAGATTTGTGCCTTGCCGGTGCCGGCGATCGTCGCCGAGACCGCCCATCAGCAAGACGACGTTCACGGTCGAGAGATCATCAACGGCAAGCCACGTGAAAGCCGGTCCCGCGAGGTCGATCACGTCACGGAATCCCCGTCTGGCGCACGGATCGCGCTGGAGATCGAACGGAACGACAAGGATCCGTTCGGGTTGGCGTCGTCGATCATCACGTTCGGTTAGGCGATACTCCAGCAGGGCCACCGGCCAGCGCCGCGAGCGCCGTCCCGATATCGAGGCGGCCGTCGTAAAGCGCGCGGCCGACGATGACGCCCTCGATGCGGCCGTGGGAGGTTCCCCCTTGGGCGAGGGCGCCGGCGGCATGGGCCAGGGCGATCAGGTCGTCTGCCCCCGCCACCCCCCCGGAGGCGATCACCGGAACGGAGAGCCGGGCCGCCAGCGCCGCCGTCGCTTCGACATTGACGCCGGCGAGCATGCCGTCGCGGCCGATATCGGTGAAGATGATCGCGGCGATCCCGGCCTCCTGGACGCGGAGCGCGAGGTCTTCTGCGCGGAGGGTCGAGGTCTCGGCCCAGCCCTCGGTCGCGACCAGCCCGTCGCGGGCATCGATGCCGACCGCGATGCGGCCGGGAAACGCCCGCGCGGCGTCACGCACCAGGCCTGGGTTCTTGACCGCCGCACTCCCCAGAATGACGCGCGCGATGCCGAGCGAAAGCCAGCGCTCGATCGCCGCGAGATCGCGTATCCCGCCGCCGAGCTGCACCGGCACACGGCTCGCCGTCAGAATGGCCGCGACCGCCTCGGCGTTCACCGCGCGGCCGGCGAAGGCGCCGTTGAGATCGACGACATGGAGCCAGCGGCAGCCGGCGTCCTGGAAGGCGCGGGCCGGCGCCACCGGATCCTCGGCATAGACCGTCGCCTCCGCCATCGCGCCGCGCCTCAAGCGCACGCACGCCCCGTCCTTGAGGTCGATCGCCGGATAGAGGGTCAGCGTCATGCGATTTTTCCGCCCGGCTGGAGCAGTTTGTAGAAATAAAACCCGCGCACCGTGCGCCCCTGGATGCGGGCATAGACCGGATGCGTGCCCCAGCGCGTATAGCCGAGCGATTCATAGAGCCGGATCGCCGCCTCTTGCGTTTCGCGCACGTCGAGATTGATGACGTGATAGCCGAGCGCCCGCGCCCCGTCCTCGGCACGCTCGGTGAGGAGGCGGGCGAGGCCATGGCCGCGCGCGAAGGGCGCGATGAAGCTATGCGTCAAGGTCGCCGCGAAGGCCTGCGCCTCGTTGTTGCGCGGCGGGCGGGCGAGCTGCGCCGAGCCGACGACGACGCCGTCGAGCCGGGCGATGTAAAGCTCGCGCTCCGGCACCAGGAGCAGCCCCTGAAAATAGCGCTGCAGCGCCGCCCGCCCCGGCGGGCTGACCCAGCCGAAGCCGCCGCCCTCGAGGATCGCGGCATCCGCCGCCTCGCACAAAGCCGCCAGATCATCCTCGCCGAGCGCGCCCGCGCGCTCGACCAGCAACTCCCGTCGGCGCTCGCTCATGGCTGCCGGGGGGGCTGCCAGCGGAGGAAATTCCCGAGAATGCGCAAGCCGACCTCCTGGCTTTTCTCGACATGGAATTGCGTGCCGGCGCGGTTGCCGGCGGCGACCATGGCGATGACCTCGCCGCCGTACTCGGTCGTCGCCAGCACCTGGTCGCGGCGGGCGCCGGCGAGGGCGTAGCCATGCACGAAATAGGCGTGATCGCCCGGCGCGAGCCCGGCCAGCAGCGGGTGCGCGGGCTGGACGAAAGCGAGCCCGTTCCAGCCCATTTGCGGCAGGCGCAACCCCGGCGCGTCCAGCGGCGCGATCTCGCCCTGGATCCAGCCGAAACCCGGCGTCACGCTATGTTCCAGCCCGCGCTCGGCCATCAATTGCATGCCGACGCAGATGCCGAGAAACGGCGCCCCGCGATCGGTCGCGGCAAAAATCGCCTCCTTGAGACCCGGAATCGCGGCGAGGCCGGCGGCGCAATCGGCGAAGGCGCCCTGGCCGGGCAGCACGATGCGATCGGCGGCGGCGACGATTTCGGGCTCGGCGGTGATCCGCACCGAAGCCGCCAGCCCCTCGCGCTCGGCGACAACCGTGAGGGCGCGCGCGGCGGAGGCGAGATTGCCGCTCCCGTAATCCACCACCGCGATGTTCATGACCGGATGGCATCCGCGCCAAAAGCCGGCGCGAGTTCGGGTCGCGCCGCGAGCAGCCGGAAGAACGCCTCTCCCTCGTTCCGCGCGGCGATCACGGCAGTTTCGTCATAGCCGCGCCGGGCGAGGCCAAAGCGGCGCAAATCCTGCCCGAACAGGCCAAGCAGCCACGGGATCGCAAGGCCGAGCGGCCACAGCGCCGGCAGCCGCGCCAGCGCCGCCGCCGCCGCGATTTCCACCGCCGCCACCAGAACCCCGGCGATCCAGGCGCGATGCATGAGGAGCCACAGCGGGCCGAACACCAGGGCGCCGATCGAGAACCCCTCACGCACCAGGACCGGCGCCCGATCGCGGGCGAGATGCGCGGTATAGACCCTCACAGGCTCTCCTTGGTGGACGGCACCGCCTCGCCGAGCCGGGGATCGCGGGTCAGCGCCATGCGCAGCGCCCGCGCCGTCGCCTTGAAACAGGCCTCGGCGAGGTGATGGGTATTGCTGCCGGCGCGGGCGGTGAGATGCAGCGTAATGCGCGCATTGCCGGCGAGCGCGCGGAAGAACTCCTCGAACAATTCGCTGTCCATCTCGCCGACCTTGGCGCGCGGGAAGGCGACGGCGAAGGCGAGATGGGCGCGGCC